>NZ_JARAML010000018.1:0-97972 GCF_028807375.1 Marinovum sp. PR37
TTAGTTTACGCCAGATCCTGTCCAAAAGATGGGGAGTAGCTCAGTCGGCGTTGCGGCCGTGCAGCAAGACGCTGTGGCCCTCGTCAGCCAGCGTCTTGGCGGTCAGCAGGCCTATTCCGTCGGTTGCGCCGGTGATGAGAATGGTCTTGGTCATGGGGGGCCTCAGTTGAAGGTCGGCGGTACGTGATGTGCCGACTGTTCAAGGGCGGTCTTGACGGGCGCGGGGTTGAAGCGCAGGTTCATCGCGACGTGGTTCACGCCGATGGTCTCCAGCTGTTGCAGGCACCCTGTCAGCCAGCGGCGTCCCGTCTGCATCTCGCCTGGACCGATTCCGGAACACCTCGGCTGGTCAGCGCGAATGGACACACGGCAGAGCTCGACCTGGCGCAGATGCGCTGCCGGGCGATCTTCGACGACTGCGCCTCCTTGCGGGCGACGACACTGGCGAAAATGGGGCTGTCGGTGAACCCGGTCTGGAGCGTGGCGCGCGAGATCGCTGCGGGGCGGCTGGTGCATGGCTTTCATCGTGTGGGCTCGTGTTGAGACGATTTCGCAACAGAGTTTCTCTTTTCCGAAATGGGACATAACCCGCCTGAGCAGGAGTTCAGTTTTCCGAAATCGTGTATAATATTCGGCGCCGTTTGCCTTTAGTATCGGGACGACGGAGGAGACATGATGACCCTTGCCCCACATCCGGGCCCCGAGGCCGCGCTTGGCGCGTCCTGGCAACGCTGCGAATTGAAGTACAAGCTGGCGCGCGACACCGCTCGCCCGATCCTGCGCATGCAATCTTCGGAGGTGACGCCCAGGCTCCAAGAGATGATCGAGCGCACCGGCGGGCGAAACGGCATCTTCCGGCAACTGGCCGGTATCGCCGCCGAAACCGGCGCCTGCCTCGTGGTCACCGACGCTGACGGCGTGCTGGTGCGGCTGGAGGGCAAGCAAGGCAGCCGCGACCTGTTCGAGCGCAAAGGCATCGCGCTGGGCTCGGTCTGGGATGAGCGGGTGGCCGGCACCAATGGCGTCAGCATGGCGCTGTCGGAGAGGGCGGCCTTCACCGTGCGCGGGCAGGATCACTACTTCTCTCTGCTGAAGCCGTTTTCCTGCACCGCCGTGCCGCTTTTCGATGCCGAGAACGAGATAGTGGGAGCGATCAACTTCTCGATGGTGGACCGTGGGAATCACGCGGATTACCTCTTTGCCCGGCAACTGCTGGGAGCTGCGGCCGACCGGGTGCAGCGGCTGCTGTTCGAACGCCGGTTCGACAGTTCGATGCTGGTGACGGTCGCCCCCGGTGCCGGTCGTGACCTGCTGCAGAACAATGAGCTGGTGGCGGTCAACGAAGACGGAATCATCCTTGGGGCCACGGCGCGCGCGCATCTGCTCGCGGGCAGCGAGGCACCTGCGAAGCTGAAGGGTCAGTCCTTCGAAACGGTGTTCGGCGCGGAGCCCGCCTCGCTGGTCCAGGTGCCGGACCGCGTGTTGAGTGTGCGTCACGGCGGCGCCTCGCTTGAGATCACCGCGCGCGTCCCGTCCGAGCGGCGCGTGGCCGGCAGACCGCCGAAACCCACGCCACAGGCGGCTCCGGCCAACCCCCGGCGGCGCCAGCTGGCTCCGTCGCTCAATCGCCTGTCGCTGGGTAGCGAACGGATGGCAGCCATGTGCGCCCGGGCGCAGGCCTACTACCGCCGGGGCTTGCCCTTCGTGATTGAAGGGCCATCGGGCACCGGCAAGTCCAGCCTCGTGGCGGCCCTGACCGACGACGCCGGATCGGCGCAGATGATGACGGTGGATTGCGCCACGCTCGACGATATCCCGGAAGACCGCGCCTATTTCAAGACCCTTGTAGGGCAGGCGCAGGTCGCAGGCGCGCTCTCGGACAGCCTCCGGGAGCCGGTCACTATCGTCTTCGAGAATGTCGACGAAATGCCGGGCTTTGCGCAGGCCGGGTTGCGCGCCGTGCTTGAGATCTTCGACGCGACCGAGGGCACCGACATGCCCCGTATCATGGCCACCAGCCGCCATTCTCTGAGACAGAACGTCGAGCAGGGGCTGTTCCGCGACGACCTCAATTTCCTGCTGGCCCGCGCGGTGGTGGCGCTGCCTGCGCTGGCAGAGCGCGAGCGGATCGACGCCCTCGCGCGCGACCTCGCAGGGTCACTGGCTGGCGCGGAGGTGGAGATCACCGAAGAAGCGCTGGCGGTGCTGCGCGCCCATCCCTGGCCGGGCAACCTGCGCGAATTGCGGAACGTCCTGCAACAGGCGCTGATGGAGGGCAACGGGAGGCGGATTTCGGCCGTCGAGCTTCTGGACCTGGCACCCCCCGCGACCCTGCAAGCCGGCGCACCCGCCGTACCAAGATCCGTGGCAAACTACGACGAACGCAGCATGATTGAGGACGCTCTGGCCGGCGCGCGCTGGAACGTCAGCCAGGCCGCGCGAACCCTCGGCATGGGCCGCGCGACCATCCATCGCAAGATGAAGCAATTCGGGATTTCCCGGCCCGCCTGAGCTCAGGCAAAGGCGCTGGTCGCGAGCCCCATGCGCGCCCATGTCTCCGACAGGGCCAGCAGCGCGACCCCGAGCGCCATCCCCCGCCGCCAGGCCGAGGTTCTCGTGGGCAGGGCGTGGTCCAGCACCCGGACGATCGGCAATAGCAGCGCGTAGAGCGCGAACTGGCAGATCTCCAGCCCCAGTGCGAAGGCCACCAGATTCGAGGCATCGAAATCTCCGGCGAAGGTCGCCGTGGAGGCGGAGGCGGCAAAGCCATAGCCATGGATCAGCCCGACGATCAGCAGTGCGACCGGGCCGAAATCGGCAGGCTTGCGGGCAAAGATGGCGATCCCGGTCACGACGATCGACAGGGCGATGGCCAATTCCACCAGCGGGATGAACCAGCTGGCCTGAGGCGCCACGCCGTAGAGGCCTGCGGCCAAGGTCGCGACATGCCCGAGGGTGAAGGCCGAGGCCCAGCCCAGAGCTTGCCGCCAGCCGCGCGCCGCGAGGGCGATCAGCAGGATCAGGGCAAGATGGTCGGCACCGTTATAAATATGCTCGGCTCCGCTGAGCGCCGTCTGCGTCAGCTGCGCAACACGGGTGGTCGCGGCGGCAAAATGAACGTCGAAGGGGCCCAGCACCGCTTGGGTCTCTGTGACCTCTGCGCGGTACAGCTTGAGGACGGTGCCGAAGCGGTCCATCACCGCGAAACGCGCACCGAGATCGGAGGCGAGGCGGAGGTCGCTGTCGAGGCCCCCCGGGGCCATCAACAGGAGATCGAGCGTGGCGTCGAAGTAGGGAACCGGGCCTGTTCCGGCGGGGGCGGCGAGGGCAGATCGCGCGGTCTTGAGGGTGCCGAAACGCGGACGGGCGTCATCGTCATGAAGGCGGATCGCACGGATTTCCGGGGTCACCGCGCGGCCATCGATCTCAAGCATCAAAAGGCGGCTCAAGGCGGCCTGCACTCCAGGGTCGGCAAGGTCGAGCGCGTTGGGATCGATCAAGGCCTCATCGCCCATGGCAAAGGCAAAGGGCGGTAGACCTGTCTCGGCCCGGCCCTGCCAATCGTCGGGCAACAGGGCCAGAGGCGCCGGCAGGCGCATGAGGACCGCCAGTTCGCCCCGGGTTTCGGTGACATGGATGATCCGCGGATCGGAATAGCTGAAATGCGCGCGGGCGATATGCGGTGTGGCGAAGGCCAGCAGCGCCCCGATCAGCAGCGACAGCCAAGGCGCAAGCGCCCGGTTCGGCAGGCTCATGACAAGCTCCTTTCCGAGGTAAATTCCCGGTCGCAGCGGGTCGGGGCGAAGCAAATTAATCGCGCGGGTCCCAGAACCGCTTGTCGGTTTCCTGCTCGTACACCATCCCGTCGGGGTAGCTCACCAGCTCCATCTGCATCCCCCAGGGCGACAAGAAATAGACCCATTCCTGCCCTTCCGAGCCGGTGCCGGTCAGCGGATGCGGGTCTTCAAGAACGTGGACGTCATTCGCGCGCAGGTAGTCCACGGCCTCGCGGATGTTATCGACGTAGAATGCGATGTGATAGCCGCCGATGTCGCTGTTCTTCGGCGGCTCGGGAGCCTGATCGGGAGAGGAATACTTGAACACCTCCAGTGCCGGGCCGTTGCCGCATTTGACCATGGTGATCAGCTCGATCACCGCGCGCGGATTGACGTTGAGGTTGTCTTTCATCCAGTCGTTCTCGAAAGGGCCGAAGGGACCGAAGGAATAGAAGCTCTCGCAGCCCATCACGTCGACAAGGAAGCTCACCGCCTTGTCGAGGTCGGGCACGGTGATGCCGATGTGCTGGGTGCCGCGCATGCCGGGCAGCTGGGCTTTTGCGGCGGCGGGCAGGGTCAGCGCCGCGGCAAGGGCGGCGGCGGTCAGGATCTTGCTCATGTCTTTTCTCCTTGAAATTGGGCGAGCGGTCGGCGCGCGCGGGATGCAGCCTGCGCGTGTGGGGCCTTTGCCTCCCAATGCAGCCGGGTCCGGAGACCCGACCACACCGGGGAGGAACCGCTGGTTCAGATGTTCTGCGCGTTCATTTCCTGCGCGATGTACTCGGCCTGCCGGATCGCCAGCGCAACGATGGTCAGGGTCGGGTTGCAGGCCGCGGACGAGGTGAACTGGCTGCCGTCCGACACGAAGAGATTGTCGATGTCGTGGCTTTGGCCATGGGCATTGACCACGCCCTTCGAGGCATCCGCGTGCATCCGGTTGGTTCCCATGTTGTGCGAGGCCGGATAGGGCGGCAGTTCGTAGATGTCCGTCGCGCCCACAGATTCGTAAATCTGCGACGTAGACTCGACCATATGCGCGGTCATCGCGTGGTCATTGTTGTGTGGCGTCTTGGCGACGATCGGCACCGGCAACCCGTGCTGGTCCACCTCGCTGCCATGCAGGGTGATGGCGTTCTGCTCCTGCGCGAGGTCTTCGCCCAGTGCCCAGACACCCGACATCTGGTCATACTGCTCCATCGCGCGCGAGAAGCTGCGCCCCCAACCGGTGTTGCCGGGCTCCAGAAAGGCCGCCATGAAGGGCAGGCCCAGCGACAGGAACTCGAGGTAGTAGCCGCCATTGAAGCCCCGCCCGGGATCGTGTTTCACGTCATCACCGACGACCCCGGCGACCGAGGTGCCACGAAACATGCGCACCTTTTCCGGCATCACCGCGTAGATCCCCGTCGAGGTGTGGCACATATAGTTCTTGCCCACCTGGCCGGAGGAATTGGCCAGCCCGTCGGGAAACATCGACGAGGCGCTGTTGAGCAGCAGACGTGGGCTTTCGATGGAATTGCCGGCGACGCAGACGATCCGCGCCTTTTGAAGGTGCTGGTTGCCCTCGCTGTCGGCATAGAGCACGCCGGTGACCTTGCCAGTCGCGTCATGCTCGATCTTCAGCGCCATGGCGTCGGTACGCACTTCGCAAAGCCCGGTGTCCTCAGCACGCGGCAGTTCGCTGACCATGGTCGACCATTTCGCGCCGATGGCGCAGCCTTGCATACAGAACCCGATCTGTTGGCAGGCCGGTCGGTCATCGCGGTCAACCGAGTTGATCGCCATGGGACCGGAGTTGTAATCCGTCCGCCCGGTGCGGCGGCAGCCCTCGGCCAGAACCCGAAAGCCGTTGTTCCAGGGCAGGTGCGGCATGCCGGTGGTCTTGCCGGTGACGCCCATCTTGAGCTCGGCCTTCTCGTACCACGGCTCCAATTCCTCGAGGCTGACCGGCCAGTCCTCGACATTCGCGCCCTCGACCGTGCCATAGGTGGAGCGGGTCTTGAACTCCCACTCCTTGAAGCGAAGGGCGACACCTGCCCAATGCACGGTCGAGCCGCCATAGCCTTTGACGATCCAGGCCGGCAGCGTCGGGTGGTTGACCGCCCCGTGCCAGCCGCCCGCCGAGTGACGCTTGTCGAGCCAGGAGATCTTCTGGAACATCGTCCATTCGTCGTTCTCCATGTCCGAGCTGTCGAGCCGCTTGCCGGCCTCCAGCACCACGGACTTGATCCCCTTCTGCGCCAGCTCGTTGGCGAGTGTCCCGCCCCCCGCGCCGGAGCCGATGATGACGACCACGCTGTCGTCTGTTTTCTCGAAAGTTGTCATGATCCGCTCCCCTCAGCTCTGCACGTTGGCCATGCGTTCTTCGAGGCTCGGGCCCTCGGGAACGAAGGTGATGTCTGAAAAGCCGCGGTCGATGTATCCGCCGTATTCGACCGACGATCCCTCGTAGCCGAACAGCGGCCAGACATCGGCGTTGTTGTAGATGGCGAAATAGGCGGTCCAGCGGACGCCCTGGAAAAAGCCGTCATGCTGGAAGGCGCGCAACACGCCTTCGCGGGCGTCGGTATCTTCGATCTGTACGTAAGGTGTGCCGAAGAGGCTCTTGGCCTGAGCGTCGATCCGGGCGAGGCCGTCGCGCAGGTCGCTGACCGCCGCGGCATCGCCCTCGGCGTTCGCGATCACTGCCTTTGCGATCTCCTCGTAGTGGCTGATCTCAAGCAGGTCCGGATGCGGATAGATGTCCTGGATCATGCGCAGGAGCGTGGCGTCCTGGCCCGTATCAAGCGGAGTAGCGAAGGCGCGGTTGCCAAGCATTGTGCCGGTGGTCACGCCTGCCATGGCGGTGGTCATCAGGAACATGCGGCGGCTCAGGCCGAGGTAGTCCTTCTTCGACTGTTTCAGCCGGTGGAAGCGGATGGTCATCGGGTCTCCTCCCGTTCGTGCGTGGTGGTGTCGCGCCAGTCGCGGTCTCCTCAGGCCGCGAGCTGCCGTTCGCGGGCTCAGGCGAGGTCGTCCTTGCCCTCGATCAGGAAGTGCTCGCTGACCGATCCCGCGTGCCGCTTGGCAAGCTGCGGCGCATACTCGGGATCGTTCATGAAGGCTCTGGCAGCCTCTTCGGAGGGCCATTCGAGGATGATGCGCAGCCCGGCGGGGCTGTCATCGCCCTCCAGTTGCGCGTGGCTGGTGGTGCGGGCGAGGTATTTGCCGCCGTGCCTCTCGATGATCGGCCCGGCGACGGGCAGGTAATCGGGGATCCAGCTGTCGTCGGTGGGGGTGACGGCGAGTACGGAGTAATAGGCCATTTGGGGTCTCCCTTGGTGTATGCCTGCCCGCTCCTCCGGGCAGGGTGGTGTCAGGCCGCCTTGCGGTCGGGGCCTGTGAGATGCCGCAAGCGGTCCTCGGCCCCGCGCAGCAGGGCGCCTTGCAGCGCCTTTGCGGGCATGGTGGCGGGCAGCAGTTCGCTCAGCGCCACATGCACCTGCCGGCGCGGCGGGGTGATGCCGCCGGCGTGGGTTTCGATTGCGCCGAGAACGGGCCATACGGTGTCGGGTGGGTGGCTGGCGAAGATTGCGGCATGGATCAGCGCGTGGCTGCGGCCGTTCCCAATGGGCCGCCAGCGCTGCGCCGTGCCGGCGAGTTTGCGCCCGCCCACCGTGACATTCCAATCGCCATCGCAGAAGGCGGCATCGACCGCGCCGGTGTCGCTGGCCACCTCGAAGCGCATCAGCGCCTCGGAAATCGCGCCGCAGATCAGGCGATAGCCGTCCTCGATCCGCGCGCCCTCGGGCATCGGCGTGACCATGGCGAGGTTGATCGTCGCCGGTCCCTGCGGCACCGCGCCGCCGCCGCTGGCACGCAGGGTGAGCGGCCAGCCGGCGCGGGCGGCGGATTGGGCAAGGCCGACGAAACCGGCCTGTCGCGCGCGGCTGCGCGGCACGACGATGGCAGGCTCGACCGCGCGCCAGAGCAGGAGCGCGGGCCGCCCGGCGGCAAACAGCGCCTCCTCGCGCGCCACGCCCTCGGCGGCGGTCTGGAGCTCGACGCAGGTCATGGCGCGAAGCTTTCGATCTCGACGCAGATTTCAGTCAGCAGGTCCCCAGCCGGGGCACCGTCGAGCGCACGGTGATCGAAGGTCAGCGACAGGCCGACATGCGGCCGCAGCTCGATCCCGCCGTCCGGTCCACGCAAGGCACGGTCGGTCAGCCGCCCGACGCCGAGGATGCAGATCTGCGGCGCATTGATGATCGGGGTGAAATGCTCGACCCGCGTGAGCCCGAGATTGGAGACGGTGAAGGTGCCTCCGGTCATCTCGGACACGCTCAGCTTGTTGGCCTTGGCCCGCGCCGCCAAATCCTGCCGCGCGGCGCGCAATTCGCTGACGGTCATGGCACTGGCCCCGAAAATCGCCGGTGCGACCAGCAGGTTGCCGGGCAGCGCGATCGCCACCGACAGGTCGACAGTGTCCGACAGCTTGATCTCCTTGCCCTCGACCCGGCCATTGGCGTCCGGGTGGTTCGTCAGCGCCCGGATCACCGCCAGCATCAGCAGGTCCTCGACCGAGACCTTGGTGCCCGCCTCCGCCATCCGCGCCTTTTCGGCCAGAAGGACCGAGGCATCGGCGCTGGCGTGGTGAGTGAGCTGCGCCCCGGTTTGCAGGCTCTGCACCATCCGGTCGGCGATCATGCCGCGGACGCCCTTGAGCGGGACGCTCCTGATCTGAGCGGTCATCCGACCTGTCCGATGACCGCGCCCTTGGCGACGACGGCATCGGCCTCTTCGGTGATCGTCACGGTGCCCGAGGCGGGCGCGTGGATTTCGTATTGAACCTTGGCGGTCATGATCTCGGCGATCAGCGCCCCTTTCTCGACGGTGGCGCCATCGTCGACCAGCCATGAGGTGATGACGGTTTCCTCGTCTTCTTCCCAGAGATCGGAGGGGATGGTGATATCGGTTGCCATTGGGGCAGTCCTTCTCTGATCGGGGACGCGAGACGCGCCCCCGGTGATATTGGGTTCCGTGAGTGTGTGCGGTCAGGCGGGCTGAAGCGCGCCCATCTCGTTCCAGGCGGCGACGATCTTGTCGGGGTTGGGCAGGCAATGCTGCTCCATCACCCGGGCAAAGGGGATCGGCACATCGGGGAAAGCGACACGTTTGGGCGGGGCCTTGAGCCCCGAGATATTGTGCTCGGTGACCGATGCGATGATCTCGCCAGAGACGCCGTAGGACATGTAATCCTCGTCCACCACGATCAGCCGGCCGGTCTTGGCGACACTGTCGCGGATGGTCTCGCGGTCGAGCGGCACGAGGCTGACCAGGTCGACCACTTCGGCGCTGACGCCTTGCGCGTCCAGCGTCTTCGCGGCCTTCAGCGCATTGTGGACGCCCATGCCGAGGCTGACGATGGTAACGTCGCGACCTTGGCGCACGACCTTGGCCTTGCCAATCTCGACAGTATAGCTTTCCTCGGGCACATGGACCGTCGCCCCGGGTTCGGTGCCGAGCCAGCCCATGCCTTGCAAGCCTTTGTGGTACATGTAGACCACCGGGCTATCGTCGCGCATGGCGGCGGTCATCAGGCCCTTGGCGTCATAGGCATTCGACGGTGCCACCACCTTCATTCCCGGCAGATGCGCAAAGGTGCCGTAGACACATTGCGAATGCTGGCCGCCGTCGGAATAGCCGCCGCCGGTCGAGGTCATCAGCACCATCGGCACCTTCACGTTGCCGCCGGAGAAATAGATGTTCTTGGCCATCAGGTTGTAGATCGCGTCAAAGCAGACGCCGAAGAAATCGACGAACATTAGCTCGACTACCGGCCGCATCCCGTCCATCGCCGCGCCCACGGCGGCGCCGATGAAGGCGGTCTCGGAGATCGGCGTATCGCGGATGCGCTCGGCGCCGAATTCGTCGATCAGGCCGCGGGTGTTCCCATAGACGCCGCCCAAGGGGCCGATGTCCTCGCCCATCACGAAGACATTAGGATCGATCCGCATTTCCTGCGCGGTGGCCTCGGCCATGGCGCGGGCGATGGTGAGTTTTCTTTCGTTGCTCTTGGTCATTGGTCTTACTCCCTCAGGCCGCGAAAACGGCGGTCAGCGCGTCTTCGGGCGCCGGGTCCGCGCTGTCGCGGGCATATTTGATGGCGGCGTCCACACGCTCAGTCGCCTTTGCCTCGATCCGGTCGAGCTCGGCCTCGGTGGCCGTGCCTTCGGCCAGCATTCCTTGACGCATCTTCGGGATCGGGTCCTTGGCGAGAAGGGCATCCTTCTCGCCCTCTGGACGGTAGCCTTCCGCGTCGCCCATGAAGTGCCCGGCCAGGCGATAGGTCTCGACCTCAAGAAGTGTCGGACCGTCACCGGCACGCGCACGGGCGATGGCCTCGCCCGCCGCCTCGTAGATTGCGAAGGGGTCGTTGCCTTCGATCCGCTTGCCGGGGATGCCGTAGGCGGCGGCGCGGTCCGCGTTGTTCTCGATGGCGGTAGCCGTGCTCTTGGCGACCGAGATGCCCCAGGCGTTGTCCTCGATCACGCAGACAAAGGGCAGCTTCCACACGGCGGCGAGGTTCATCGCCTCGTGCCAGGCGCCCTGGTTGACCGCGCCTTCGCCGAGGAAGGCCACCGCGACGCCGGGTTTACCCTGCATCTTGCGCGACAGCGCCGCGCCCACCGCCGGGCCCATGCCCTGCGCGATGATGCCGGAACAGGCGAAGTTAACCTCCGGGTCGAAAATGTGCATATGCCCGCCACGGCCGCCCGAAAGACCGGTGGCCTTGCCAAAGATCTCGGCGGCCATTTTGTTGAGGTCCACGCCCTTTGCAATGGCCTGGTGATGCGGGCGGTGGGTGGCCGTGACCACGTCATGGGGAGCAAGATGCGCACAGACCCCCACCGCCACCGGCTCCTGCCCGTCGGACAGGTGCATTTCGCCGGGGATCGGCCCGTTGGCCATATTGAACACCGGCTGTTTTCCTTCGAAATAAATCTGCGCGATGGTCTCTTCGAACCTGCGGCTCGTGACCATGTTGCGATACATCCAATGCTGCTGTTCGCGTGTTGGTGACATGAACTCCTCCTCCCATGGCTGCGGCGGGTCTGCCGCATGAAGCTCTGAAGTCAGGATTGTTCAGCACTGTCGTTTCACGCAACGCCGGGTCTGGCCGGGCGGT
Source organism: Marinovum sp. PR37 (assembly GCF_028807375.1). Lineage (NCBI taxonomy): Bacteria > Pseudomonadati > Pseudomonadota > Alphaproteobacteria > Rhodobacterales > Roseobacteraceae > Marinovum > Marinovum sp. PR37. The sequence goes on from NZ_JARAML010000018.1 coordinate 10,942, forward strand.
CGGGGAGGGCGCTTTGTGTCTCATAGTGAGACAGGATGAGACACATCGGGACATCCGGCAGACGGTTTCAGAAGCGCAACGGCTTGCCTGGCGATCAACCTGCGCGCCGGTTTGGATCGGTGCTCTTCTTAAATAGATCTATCGCACTCCCTTGATCGACAGGTCAATTTCGCGTCGTTCATTGGGAGGGCGCCGCAGGTCGCATGGAATGGCCGCTTCATTCTTATCGACTTTACTATTTGCGCCAGCCGCTAAAGCCCGCTCCCCCCTCCCTGTCGGAGGTTTTCGCGACCGCAGCGAAATCTGAAGGTCCGCAGCGAATGGCAGGTTAGTCCGCTCTGCGGACCGTAACCGCCCGATTGATACCGCCGCTTAGACGTCGGGCGCCCAGTTCCACGGGAGCAGTTCGCCGAGCCGATTGATCTTGTGGTCGTGGATGCGCTTGAGCACGTCGGCGAACCAAGCCTGTGGGTCCAGCCCATTCATCTTCGCGGTCTCGATGAGCGTCATGGCGCGGGCAAGGGTTTCTCCGCCGCTATCCGAGCCGGCAAAGAGCCAGTTCTTCCTTCCGATGCCGATCGGGCGCATGGCGCGCTCAGCCGGGTTGTTGTCGATGCCAATGCGTCCGTCCTCGAGAAGCCGCTCGAAGGACGGCCAGCGGGACAGCCCGTAGCGGAACGCCTTGGCGAGGTCGCCCTTGCCGGGAATACGAAGCAGCTGGGTTTCGGCCCACGCCTTGAAGGCGTCGACCATGGGTTTGGAATGCCGCTGCCGCGCGGCCTTGCGCATCTCGGCGGACTGGCCGGCGATCTCTCGCTCGACGTCGTAAAGCCTCCCGATCCGGTCGAGTGCCTCCCGCGCGATCTCGGACTTCGTGGCCTCCCAGACGTCGTGGAAGTCGCGCCGCAGGTGCGCCCAACAGGCAGCCTCGCGGAACTGGCTGCTGCCGTCTGCGCGTCGCTCGTAGAGCTGGCCGAAGCCCGCATAGGCATCCGCTTGAAGGATGCCAGCACTGCCTTGGAGGTGCTGCCGGGGATGCTCGCCTTTCCGATCCGGTGAGAAGCGGTAGACCACGCCGGGCGGAGCCGTGCCGGCCCAGGAACTCTGGTCCGAGACATAGGCCCAGATCCGTCCCTGCTTAACCCCCTTGCCCAAACCGCGGTCGCGGCGGGACCGGTCCAGGACGCGGATCGGCGTGTCGTCGGCGTGCAGGACCGGCGCGGCCATGACCTCGGCTTCGATCCTGTCGATGATCGGCTCGAGCACCTTCATGGCCCGGCCGCACCAGTCCAGCAGCGTGCTGTCGGGCACGTCCGCACCCATGCGGGCGTAGATCTCGTTCAGGCGATACAGATGCGCTGATCGGGCTTTGCGCCAGACCGCAACGTTGGGACCATGTCCTTCGTTGCAACCGATCAAGGAGTTCAGACCATGGAATTTTTTGTTGGCCTCGATGTGTCCCTCGACGAGACGCACATCTGCGTTATCGACGAAGGTGGCCGCATCATCAAGGAAACGCGTGCGGCGAGCGAGCCGGACGCGATCGCAAAGGCTATCCGCCATCAAGGTCGCCGCATCGAACATGTGGGGCTGGAGGCTGGAAATCTTTCGCAATGGCTCTTCGAAGGCCTCATGAAGGAGGGCTTCTCGGTGTCTGTGATGGAGGCGCGCCATGTCCGGGCCGCCTTTGCCGCCATGCGTGTGAAGACGGATCGTCACGACGCGCGCGGCATTGCCCAGTTGGTCCGCCTGGGCTGGTTCAAGCGCGTGCACGTCAAGTCGCTCGACGCCCAGGAGACCCGCGCCTTGCTCACCGCGCGCACGTTCCTGGTGGAGAAGGTGACGGCCACCGAGAATTCCATGCGGGCTGCACTCAGGAACTTCGGGCTGAAGATGGACGCTGCGACACGAAGAACCTGGGAGGCACGTGCCCGTGAACTCGCTGACGGCCACGAGGTTCTCGAGGGCATCGTGGAGGCGATGTTGCGCGTCCGGGCACTGCTGCTCATTGAATTGGCTAAGATCGAGGGCCAACTCACTGCGCTCGCAAAGTCCGATCCGGTGACACGGATTTTGATGACGATGCCCGGCGTCGGTGTCGTTGTGGCGCTGAGCTTCCGCAGCGCGGTCGATGATCCGGATCGGTTTCCCCGGTCCCGCGACGTCGGCGCCTGGCTCGGGCTGACGCCCCGACGATGGCAGTCCGGCAAGACCGATATTGTCGGACGCATCACCAAGGCGGGCGATGCACGCGTGCGCACGATGTTGTTCGAGGCTGCCGCCACCATTCTCGGCCGCGTCCGAATCATGTCGCCCCTCAAGTCCTGGGGTCTTCGGATCGCGAAGAGAACCTGCATGAAGAAGGCCATTGTGGCCGTGAGCCGGAAGCTCGCCACGATCCTTCTGGCCATGTGGAAATCTGGGACGGCCTATTGGGCGAAAGCTCATCCGCCGGCATGCGCCGCGGATGTCGCAGTCGCATGACCTACGAACAGGTCATTCTCCACGGGCCGCCCTGACGACACTCAATAACTAACTGAGATCCGGCACCTACGGGTGGCGGTGCGACGTCCCGGGCAGGGACGATGGACGGGATCAGCTCGGATCTACCCATGGAGCCATGAGCACGAGGTAAAGCTTAGGAGCATCCCGACCTCCACAGTTCGCATCTTGTGGCGGCGTGCCGACCACGGACAGAAGTATGGACCTGCTCGATGGACGCTTGACCAAACCCGCCCGATCACAGAAACGGCAGGTGGTCCGCGAACTTCGAGACCAACACATGCGCCAGCAGACCGGGCCCGGCCATGCTGCCGGGGATCGGACGGCTCGGGGCGGCAGGCTGCACCATCTTCTCGCACCGGCGACAGGATTTCTTCAGCCGCGCGATCTGGATTACCTTCATCTGCGCCGCGACCATGTCGAGCAACTCGCTCACATCCTCGCCGACCACGCGGAGATCGCCGCCGCAATCAGGACAGCAGGCGCCGGGATCGAGCTCGCAGCGTTCGCGGGGAGTGGCGTCGGACACCCGTGGCCTGCGACGGGGGCGCAGTTCGGCGATCCCGGCAACAGCGGCCAAAGGCTCCCCGTCCTCTTCGCCGGTCGGTTCACTGCGCTGCTCGGCGGCCGCGACCAGCAGGTCTTCCAGCGCCAGTTCGAGCTGGGCGATCTCTCGTTCGATCTTTTCCGATGACTTGCCGAAGGCCTGTTTCTGGAGCCTGGCGATCCGCAGGCGCAGCGCCTGGACCAGCTGTTCATGGGCTTGGAGCGTGGCTGACATGCGCGCATTCTCCGCCTGAAGCGCGGCTATCATCGCTTTCAGAACGGCAGGATCATCGGAGAGAATGGCAGCGTCTTCGGACATGCCGACAAATACCATGCGGCATTCGGAATGACCAATGAAACAAGGGCTTTGAGTAGAACAAACTACCCGACGCGGGCCGGCGGCGCGCCCCAATCCGGACGCCGCCAATCGATGCCTTCCCATAGCATCGCCAGCTGCGCGGAGGTGAGCCGGGCAGCACCACCCTCGGCACCAGGCCAGGGAAAGCGGCCGCGCTCAAGCACCTTGTAGTAGAGGCAGAAACCTTGGCCATCCCAGTAGAGCAGCTTCAGGCGATCGCCCCGGCGCCCTCGGAACGCGAAGACCGCGCCGCTTGCGGGCTTCTGGTGCAGGACATCCTGTGCGATGGCGGAAAGACCGGCGATGCCCTTCCTCATGTCAGTGACGCCGCAGGCCAGATAGACCCGCACCCCCGTTCCGGGCCCGATCATGCCGCCTCCACCGCCCGGATCAGCCGGGTCAGCGCGTCACCATCCATGCTGCTGTCGAACCTCAGGCACCGCCCGTTGCTCAGCCGCAGTTCGATCAGGACAGGCCGCGAAGGTGTGGATGGGTGCGCGCTGGCAGGCTCGGGAATTGCCGCGAGGTCTACCGGAAGAAAGACAGCCCCGCAGTCCGGCGACCATAGCCCCTTCTTCTTCAGATCCCGACGCCACCCATAGATCTGCGAACGAGTGAGTTCGTGGCGCTGCGCGACCTGCGTCACCGTCGCACCGCCAATGCCGACCTCCGAGAGGATATCGAGCTTCTCGTCATCGCTCCACCGACGGCGCCGCTCGACGCCCAGAACTTCGCCCAGCATGACCCCTCCAGATAAGACACGTCGTTAACGACGCCGTTATGCACGTGTCTTAGAGCAGAGAGCCCCAGTCAGGCAGGCGGTCTCAATCGGGCGGTTCCTGCGGACCCTAGAGCACTTCTGGATTAACCTGGCGCATATCCGGCCACGCGAAACTAGTTCATGCATTCGTCAGGAGTGAACAGGTCGCATATTCTTCGGAGGGCGCTGAATACCTTAGTAAACGTCCGCGCAGCCGGGTGAGATTGGTTTTGACGGAGGTTTCGTCAAGGAACACAACGCGTTCGGGCATCGCCTGCATCGCCTGCATCGCCGGGATGCGATGCACAAACCCGTCCTTGCGCTGCTGTCTTACCTGTGCACGGCGGCGCTCGGTGGCCACCAGCGACTTTTTTTATACGTGTAGCCCAGCTTCGACAGCAGGTCGGAGATCGAGGAATGGTGCACGATGACACCCTCGGCTTCGGACAGCGCGTCGCGCAGCTCATGGAGCGTGATGTCGGGGTCCTGGGTGACCAGTTCTTCGAAGAAGTCGGTGAACGGCTCCAGCTTGCCGCCGCCTTTCGGGCGGCCCTGCGACCCGGGATCGGCGTGGCCTCTGGTGCGCACGGACCTTGCCCACCTTGTGCCTGTCGAGGCCGAGAGCTTGAGCCGCAACGCCGCCGCGCGTCCGCTTAACCCTTCCTCAATATATTTCTGAAACCGCGACCGAATCGCCCCTGGCATTGGGGCCGACATGAAACATCCTCGCCACCGGATGAACCACAATCGGCCAATCAAGGGAATCCCCGCGACTCAGGGTTTCCCCGAAATGCTTTGGCGGCTGGATGCTCTCGCGGCGTGACCGGCATCCCGCCGCCCTGGCAACCGACCCTGCCGCCGGCCATGGGCCCCGCGCGGACCGCGCGGGTCTTAACTCCAGAGGCGCACGGAGGGGCACCGATTGCGCCGCGCTCGGCCCCGCCGCTCGTTCAATCGCCGTCGGCGATGCCGGCCTGCCGGGCCCTGGCGCGGCGGGCGCGGTAGCTGGGCACCACGACCAGCAGGATGGCCACCACCAGCAGGCCCAGCGTCATCGGCCGGTCGATGATGAAGCTGACGCCGTCGTAGAGCTGCATCGAACGGGCGAAGTTGTCTTCCAGCATCCGGCCGAGGATGAAGCCGATCAGCAGCGGCGCCAGCGGGTAATCGGCAAACCGCAGGATGGTGGCGCAGATCCCCATGCCGACCAGGATCAAGAGCTCGGTTGCGTTGTTCTGGCCGATGTAACTGCCCATCAGGGTAAAGAACAGGATGAAGGGAATCAGATAGTTGCGCGGGATCGCCAGCACCTTGGCGATATAGGGGATCAGCGGCAGATTCAGCACCAGCAGCACCAGGTTGCCGATGTACATCGAGATGATCACCGCCCAGAAGATCTGCGGCTCGTCGATCATCAGCCGCGGTCCCGGCGTGACGTTGAGCGCGATCAGCGCGCCCAGCAGGATCGCAGTGGTGCCCGAGCCGGGAATGCCCAGCGTCAGCAGCGGCACGAAAGAGCCGGTGCAGGCTGCATTGTTGGCGCATTCCGGCGCGGCCAGGCCCTTGACCGATCCCTTGCCGAACTCGGCCTGCTCGTCCTTGGAGGCGATGTTGCGCTCGACCGCGTAGCCGAGGAACGAGGCAATGGTGGCCCCCGCCCCGGGCAGGACGCCGATGAAGAAGCCCTGAATCGACTGGCGGCCGATCACCGGCGCGATCTGGCGCGCCTCGGGGCGCGAGATGCGCAGGTTCTCGATCTTGCCGTTGCCGCTGCCCTGGGCCGAACGCGCCGGGTTGAGTACAAGGAACAGCGCTTCCGGCAGGGCGAACATCGCCATTGCCAGGGTGATGAAGCTGAAGCCGGATTGCAGATCCATCAGCCCCATGGTGAACCGCGGCATGTTGAACAGCGCGCCTTCGCCCACGGTGGCCATGATCAGGCCAAGCAGCGTCATCAGCACCGCCTTGGCCACGTTTCCGGTGCCGGCAAAGGCGGCAATCGCCGAGAGCCCCACCACCATCAACGCGAAATATTCCGCCGAATGGAACAGCAGTGCCACGGTCGAGAGCATCGGTGCAAAAACCATCAGCAGGATCGCCCCGATGGTGCCGCCGCAGAACGAAGCGATGGCGGCGATGGTCAGCGCCTTGCCGGCCTGGCCGCGGCGGGCCATGGGATAGCCGTCGAAACTGGTGGCCACGGTGCCGGCCACGCCGGGCGCGTTGAGCAGGATCGACGAGGTCGAGCCGCCGAAGATCGCGCCGTAATACACCCCGGCCAGGAGGATCAGCGCTGCGGAAGGATCGCCGATGGTGATCGCCACCGGGATCATGATGGCGATGATCGACATCGGGCCCAGCCCCGGCAACATGCCGATGAAGGTGCCGATCAGACAACCGGCAATCACCATGATCAGGTTTTGCAGCGAAAAGGCAGCGCCGAGGCCGATGAGAAGACCTTCAATCATGTCTCGTGCTCCTTACAGGAAAAATGGCAGCGGGCGCAGGAAGATGCCCAGGACCTGCTCGACCAGGTACCAGACCACGCCGGTGGCGAGGCCGGCGACCGGCAGCAGGATGTGAAACTTGCGTTCGCCCAGAATGGCCCCGCCCAGGGTCAGGAAGCCAGCGGTGGCCAGCAGGAACCCCGCCGGGCGCAAGAGCAGCGCATAGGCCGCCATCAGCGCCAGCAGCGCCAGCGCCGGGACCAGGTGGTAGTCGGGCAGGCGACGGTAGTCGATGTCGGGCGCCTTGTCGCTCTCGGGCGCTTTCTCGAGCCCCAGCAGGATCACCAGCGCGGCGAGAATGGCCAGCACCGAAAGCACCTTGGGAAAGGTGCTCGGCCAGATCGGATTGCGCTGCATGAAAGGCGGCAGCAGATGGTCCATGGTGAAGAACGCCGCATAGGCGTAGGCGAGTGCCACACAGAGTATGACGAAGGCGATCCAGCGATCGAGGGCCATTCCAGGTCTCCTGAGGGGTCTCTGCCGGCCTCGGTTCGGGGCGCTGCCCCGCCGCCTGCGGCGGCCCCCGAGGGTATTTTCGGCAAGAGGAAAGACAAATTTAACCAAATGCGCGGTAATCTGGGTCCACGGTACAGGCTGAGGAGCCGATGACCGTGCAAGGGGAAGGCGCTGCCTTCGGGAAGGGGAGACATGGCGTCCCCCCTTCCTCTTGCTGCAAATACCGCGGGGAGCGCGAGGGGCTGGCCCCTCGCCCCGGTGGCGGATCAGAGGAAGCCGAGCTTCTTCATCAGATCGCCGATCACCTTTTCCTGGCCTTCGAGGAAGGCTTTGAACTCATCGCCGGGGTTGTGGATGTTGACCCAGCCGTTGCGGGCGCGCACGGCTTCCCATTCCGGGGTGTCGTACATCTTGGCGATGGCGTCCTGGTAGAGGGCGACCCTGTCTTCCGGCATGCCGGGGGCGCCAAAGAAGCCGCGCCAGTTGATGAAGGTGGTCTCGATGCCCTGTTCCTTCATCGTCGGCGCATCGGCGTAGGCGTCGACGCGTTCGTCGGAGGTGACGCCGATGATCTTGACCTCACCCGCCTCGGCCAGGGCCACGGCTTCGGAAAAGCCGGTCGACAGCGCCTTGATCTCGCCCGAGAGCAGCGCCGCCATGGCCTTGCCGCCGGCGTCATAGGGGATGTATTTGACGTTCAGCGCGTCCTTGCCGGCCGCTTCCATCACCATGGCCGCGACCAGGTGGTCCATGCCGCCGGGCACCGAACCGCCGCCGATGGCGGTGGCATTGGCATCGGCGTCGAAGGCCGCCAGCAGATCTTCCATATTGTCGATGTCGCTGTCGGCGTTGACCACCAGCGCCGCATAATCGCCGATGGTGCCGGCCACCAGCGTCAGGTCGCGGAAGTTGTGCGGGAAGACGCCGGTGAGCGAGCGGATGACGATCGGGGTCGAATTCACCATCAGCGTGTCATGCAGGCTTTCGGCGTTCTCGATCAGATAGCCGATCGCCTTGCCGCCACCGCCGCCAGACATGTTTTCGTAAGATGCGGTGCCTGCGAGACCCGCCTTGGTCAGCGCCTCGCCGGTGCCGCGCGCGGTGCCGTCCCAGCCGCCGCCGGCGCCGCCGGGGATCAGGAAATGCACCTTGTCGAGCACCTGGTGGCTTTCGGCCAGCGCCGACCCGGTGAATGCGACGGCCGCAGCCGCGGCCAGAAGGGCGCGACGGCCCAGTTCGAATGTCATAAGTTGTTCCTCCCGTTTGACGGCATGGCATATGCGCGTCATGTGAGAGGGGTTTGGTCCCGTAACCTGACACCAAGCTGACACGGGACGCGGAAGGGTAGGGAGCGGCGTGCGTTTTTTACTGATCGAGGACAATGCGCCGCTGGCGGCGGCGGTGGTCGACCGGCTCAGTCTCGACGGCCATGTCGTCGATCATGCCGGCGATCTCGAGACCGCGCGGGATTACGTGGCGACCACCTCTTACGATATGATTTTGCTGGATATTATGTTGCCGGACGGTGACGGAAGCAGCTTTCTCACCCACCTGCGGCTGACCGAGAACCGCACCCCCACCATCGTACTGACCGCCCGCTCGGAAATCTCGGACAGGATCAGCCTGCTCGATCTCGGGGCCGACGATTACATGGTCAAACCGATCGATTTCGCCGAGCTCGAGGCGCGGTGCCGGGCGGTGTTGCGGCGCCGGGGCAGCAGCGCCAGCAGCGTGCTGAGCCTCGGGGCGATTCGTTTCGATTCCGCCTCCGGCGTGCTGCATGTCGGCGCCGCCGCGACCCAGTTGCGCACCAGGGAGCTGCGGCTCTTTGAGGTTCTGATCAATGCGCCGGGGATGATCTTTTCCAAGCCGGCGTTGGTCGACCGGCTGTTTTCGTATGACGAGGAGGTCTCGGAAAACGCCATCGAGGTCTATGTGGCGCGGCTTCGCAAGCATCTGGCCGGCTCGGATGTGACCATCACCACCGTGCGTGGTCTGGGCTACAAGCTGGAGCAGACATGACCCGGCCGGTGGTCCAGGGCTCGATCCGCCGCCGGCTGCTGGTGCTGCTGCTCTGTGCCTCGGCGGTGCTGGCGGTACTGGTCTATTTCCTGGTGCAATCGGTGGCACGCCAGGTGGCGCAGCAGAGCCAGGACAATATCCTCACCGCGTCGGCGCTGTCGGTGATCGACAGCGCCCGGATCGTCGATGGCTCGGTCATGGTCGACCTGCCTTATGCCGCGCTCTCGATGCTCGACAGCATCACCGACGAGCGGGTGTTCTATGCGGTGCGGCTGGGGGACGAGCTGCTCACCGGCTATGCCGAGCTGCCGCGCCCGCCGCGGGTGGGCGCGCGGGGCACGGCGCAGCTCTCGGCGGAATTTCTTGGCGAGGCGGTGCGGATCGCCGCCGTCACGCGGCCCTTCGCCACCGATCTCGGCCGCAATGTGCTCGAGGTCAGCGTCGCCCAGACTTTGTCGGGCCAGCGCCAGACCCTGGCCTGGACCTCGCGGCTGTCGCTTGCCGTCGGTGCGGGGTTCTTTGCGCTGACCGTGGTGCTGGCGCTGCTGATCGCCCGCGCCACGATCCAGCCGCTCGACCGGCTGACCGCCTCGGTCTCGCGCCGCGGCCCGACCGATCTGCGCCCGGTAAACGCGCCGGTGCCGCAGGAAATGGCGCGTCTCGTGACCTCGCTCAACGGCTTCATGGCGCGGCTCGAAGCCTCGCTCAACCGGTCCGAGGATTTCATCGCCGAGGCTGCCCACAGGGTACGCACGCCGCTGGCAGTGGTGCGCACCAAGGCCGAGATCATCCAGCGCCAGATCCACAAACCCGAGAACCGCAAGGCCATGGCCGAGATGATCGAGGCGATCGACGAAAGCTCGCGGACCGCGGGGCAGTTGCTCGATCACGCGATGGTCTCGTTCCGGCTCGACAGCCTGCCGCGCGACAGGGTCGATCTCAGGGCGCTGATGCGCGACGCGGTGGAACGCATCCGCCCGGTGGCCGAGATCGCCGACATCGGGCTCGACATCCCCCATGCCGACCCGGCGACGATCAGCGGCGATGCCATCCTGCTGCAAAGTGCCGTCCGCAACCTGCTGGACAATGCCGTCAAATACAGCCCCGCCGACACCAGGATCGAGATCTCGCTGCGCCGCGACGCGCGGGCCGTCCGGCTCGAGGTGCGCGACGAGGGCCCCGGCTTTCCGCCGGGCACCAGCGCCGCCCTGACCGAACGTTTCGCGCGCGGCAGCAATGCCAAGGGCGTCATCGGCTCGGGACTCGGGCTGACCATCGTTCAGGATGTTGTCACCGCCCATGGCGGCCGGCTGCACCTCGACAATCAACACGGAGGCGGTGCATGCGCCAGTCTGCTCTTTCCCTTGCCCTGAGGTCTGTCCCGGCCGCGCTGCTGATGATCTGCGCCAGCCTGGCGGCGGCACTCGAGATCGAGGATCGCCGGCGTTTCGGCCCCGCGGATGCCGCGCGCAGCCTGCGCATCCTCTCGACCACCGACACCGCGATCTTTGCGCCGCGGATCGAGAGCTACCTTCGCACCGCGCCGGAGATCGGCATCGACTACATCGTCGCCAGTTCCACCGATGTGATGCAGGCCGCGACCGACGGGGGCGATGCCTATGACCTGGTAATTTCCAGCGCCATGGATCTTCAGACCAAGCTGGCCAACGATGGCCATGTGCAGCGCCACAGCTCCGAGGTGACGCGCGAGGTGCCGGCCTGGGCCAAGTGGAACGACATGGTCTTTGCCTTCACCCAGGAGCCGGCGGCGATTGTCGTATCCGACGCCGCCTTTGCCGCCGAGGGCATTCCGCGCAGCCGCCAGGACCTGATCGACGTGCTGCGCCGCAATCCCGAGCGGTTTCGCGGCAAGGTGGGCACCTACGACGTGCGCGAATCGGGTCTGGGCTATCTCTTCGCGACGCAGGAAAGCAGGGTGTCGGAAACCTACTGGCGGCTGACCGAGGTGATGGGCGGGCTTGGCGCGCGGCTCTATTGCTGCTCGTCGCAAATGATCGATGCGGTCTCCGGCGGCGATCTGTTCGTCGCCTACAACGTGCTGGGCAGCTATGCCTTGCAACGCCAGGACCTGTCGGGGATCAGCATCATCCTGCCGTCGGATTTCACCACCATCATGCTGCGCACCGCCGTCATCCCGCAGGGCGCGCCGGAGCCGGAGCTGGCCGGCGATTTTGTCGATCACGTTCTGGCCCAGGCCTTTGGCCGCGATCCGCTGCTTTCGGTCGACCGCTGGCTGAGCAACAGCGAGATGGCGCTGAGCCGGATCAACCTCGGCCCCGGGCTGCTGGTCTATCTCGACCGGCTCAAACGCGCCGCCTTCGAGAACGAATGGACCAACGCGATCTTGCAGGAGTGAGGCGCGCGCCCCTGCGCCCGCCCGTCCCGGAGCCACTCCGGGACCGCTTCGTCAGTGCCCACCGGGAGGCCCCGGATCAGGTCCGGGGCGGGTGTCGGCCCCCTCGCGCGTCAGGGCCTTGCGCATCTGATCGACGATCACCTCGGCCCCGAGCCGCGCGGCGTAGTCGCGTTCGATCCGGGCGCGGCCGGTGGCGCTGAGCCGTTGCGCAAGCTGCGGATCCCCGGCGATCCGCAGCAGCGCGGCGGCCAGGGCCGCGGGTGCTTTCGGCGGCACCAGCAGCCCCTCGACCCCATCGTCGATCAGCTCGGGCACGCCGCCGGCTTCGGTGCCGATGGTGGGCACGCCGCAGGCGATCGCCTCCATGTAGGCCACGCCCAGCGGCTCGTGCCAGCTCGCCAGCGCAAAGACATGCGCGTCGAGCAGCTTGGCCTTCACCGCCGCCGCGTCGATCGCGCCCAGCAGGCGCACGTATTCGCCCAGCCCGTGCTGCCGGATCAGCTGTTCCAGAACCAGCCGGAACCCGCTGCCGCCGGCGTCGTCCTGTCCGGCGATCTCGAGGCGGACGTCATGGCCGGCGGCGCGCAGCTGGCGCACCGCCTCGATCAGATCCTGATGGCCCTTGACCACGTTGAGCCGGCCGCAGGCAAAGACCCGCAGCGGCGCGCCGGGTTGCACCGGTTCGTAAGGTGTGTCGCGGCGCAAGTACTCGGTGTCGACCCCCATCGGCCGCAGGATCATCGGCGGCAGATCCTCAGGTTGTTCGGCCTGCATTTCGGCGATCAGCCTGCGGGTGATCACCGTGGCAAACCGGGCGTGCCGCCATTTGTAGCGCTGGCCCCGGCCGTAGTCGGAAAGCGGCCCATGCAACGTCAGCGAATAGCCCGGACCGCCCAGATGCCGCGCGAAAGCGGCGATCAGGGCACCCCGGGCACAGGAATGCACATGCACATGCGAAACCCCCTCGCGCTGGCAGTGATCGCGCAGCGCGTCGCCGGCGGCGGCGCAGATCAGCACGTCTTTCAGCACCGAGGTGCCGTCGCGCCCGACCTCGCGCAGGAGTTCGCCCCAGGGCAGCCGCGGCAGGACCCGAAGCGCCCGACGCAGCGAGACCTCGCCGAGATAGGTGGTCCGCGCCATCGCCGCCTGCGACCAGTCGTGGGCGATCAGTCCCGGTGGCGGGCGGCGGGTGGAAAACAGCACCGGCGCCACGCCCATCGCCTCGAGCGCGGCAATCTCGCGCCAGAAAAAGATATGTGTCTGCCCCGGAAACTGAGGCACGAGGTAACCGAGCTTTTGCGGCAGGGACATATGCACTTTCCACAGATTTTCTGCGCTGCATCATCGTTTGGCCACAGTTGCATGTATAGTCTGGATGCAGAACTTATTCGAACAAGAGGCCCTGCCGTGCCACCTGAGGCTTCTTTCGACCTGACCGTCGTCATTCCCGCACATGACGAGGCGGCTTGGATTCGGGCTTGCCTCGTCGCGGTTCTGGCGTCACGGGGGCCGATGCGGGCGCAGGTCGTGGTTGTGGCCAACGGCTGCCGGGACGCGACCGCCGATCTGGCGCGCGCGATGGGCCCCGGCTTTGACGCCCGGGGCTGGCGGCTCGACGTGCTGGAACTGGCCGAGGGCAGCAAGATTGCGGCGCTCAATGCCGGCGACGCGATTGCCGCGGCGCCGGTGCGTGCTTATCTCGATGCGGATGTGACGGTTTACGAGGACGTTTTGGGACAATTGGCAGAGCATCTGAGCGGCCCCGTGCCGGCCTATGGCAGTGGCACGCTGGAGATCGTCCAGCCGCGCAGCGCCGTCTCGCGGGCCTATGCCCGGGTTTATCGTCAGGTGCCCTTCATCGCCCGGGGCGTGCCGGGCTGCGGATTGTTCGCGGTGAACGCCGCGGGGCGCGCGCGCTGGGCCGACTGGCCGCCGATCATCTCTGACGACACCTTTGCCAGGCTGCATTTCAGCGCGGCCGAACGCCATGCCGTGCCGGGCCGCTATCGCTGGCCGCTGGTCGAGGGGTGGCGCGCGCTGGTGCGGGTGCGGCGGCGGCAGAACATCGGCGTGACTGAGATACGGCGGTTGTATCCGGCGCTGGCCGCCAATGACGAAAAACCGCCGCTGGGCGCCGCCGGCAAGCTGCGCCTGGCGCTGAACGATCCGGCGGGGTTTGCCGTCTATGCCGGCGTCGCCCTGGCCACCCGTCTTGGCACCGACAAGGGCTGGAGCCGGGGCCGATGATCGCGGTGATGCAGATATTCCGCGGCAGCTCGCTGACGGCCCGGGCGCTGCGTTCGGCGCTGTTCACCCTGGGCGGGTTCGGCAGCGCGCAATTGATCCGGCTGGCCTCGAACCTGATCCTGACACGGCTGCTGTTTCCCGAGGCTTTCGGCATGATGGCCCTGACGATGGTGTTTCTTCAGGGTTTGCAGATGTTTTCCGATGTCGGCGTCGCCCCCGCGATCCAGCAGAGCAAGCGCGGCGACGATGCCGATTTCCTCGACACCGCCTGGACCATCCAGGTGGTGCGCGGTTTCTGTCTCTGGCTGGCCGCCTGCGCTCTGGCCTGGCCGGTGTCGCAGATCTACGGCGAGCCGATGCTGCTGTTGCTCTTGCCCGCCATGGGGCTGACCCTGATCGTGCAGGGCTTCAACCCGACCAAGATGGAAACCGCCAACCGGCATCTGATGCTGGGTCGGGTGACGCTTCTGGATATCGCGACCCAGGTGATCGGCATCGTCACCGCGGTGGCGCTGGCCTTCTGGCTGCGCTCGGTCTGGGCGCTGGTCGTCTCGGGGCTGCTTTCGGCCCTGGTCCAGCTCTGGCTCAACACCGCCTTTCTGCCCGGGCGCCGCAACCACCTGCGCTGGGAAAAGCCGGCGGCGCAGGAGTTGATCCATTTCGGCAAATGGATCTTCCTGTCGACACTGGTGGGCTTTCTCTATCATCAGGGCGACAAGATCATCCTTGGCCGCTATCTGCCGATCGATCAGTTCGGCGTCTACAATATCGGCTTTTTCCTGGCCTCCTTTCCGATGCTGCTGGGGCTGATGATCACCCGCAAGGTGCTGATCCCGATCTATCGCGAAACCCCGCCTGGCGCCGATCCGGCGAATTTTGCCAAGCTGCGCAAGATGCGGGGTCTGGTCTCGACCGGGCTGATGGCGCTTCAGGCGGTGTTTGCCGCCTCGGGTGTCTGGCTTGTCGACCTGCTTTACGACCCGCGTTATGCTCTGGCCGGGCCGGTCGCCGTGGTGATCGCCATCGCGCAGATTCCGCTGATCGCGGCGCTGACCTATGACCAGGCTGCCGTAGCCGCAGGCGACAGCCGGCGTTTTTTCTTGCTTCAGGCGACGCGGGCCTGCCTGATGGTGACAGGACTGCTGGCCGGGCTGCAATTCGGCGGCTTGCTTGGGGCGCTGGCCGGGCAGGGGATCGCGATGATCGCGGTCTATCCGATGGTGGTGCGGCTGGCGCGCAAGATGCAGGCCTGGGATCCGCTGCATGACATGGTCTTTGCCGCTGTCGGTGTGGGGATCGCGCTGGGCGCCTGGATGATCAATGGCGACGCGATCCTGCGGCTGATGCCCGGGGTGATGCCGGCGGCACTGCCATGAGCGACAAGGGGAGGAAAACGCGATGACGCTTCAACCGGAAGGCGCCGCAATTTTACCTCAATTTGACTGTACCTCCGGGAGCCGGGGGCAAACGGGATTACCGGATGTCTGTTGATTACGACCTCGCATCCATAAGCGAGACTGATATTGCCATTGTCGGCATGGCCGCGCGCCTGCCCGGCGCCGCATCTGTCGATGCCTTCTGGGACAACCTGCGCAGCGGACGGTCCTCGATCACGCGGCTGAGCGACGCGGCGCTGCGCGAGGCCGGCGAAAGCCCGGGCCTGCTGCGCCATCGCAACTACGTGCCCTTTGCCGCGCCGCTCGACGGGTTCGCCGATTTCGACGCCGAGTTCTTTGGCCTGTCGCCCAAGGACGCGGCGATCATGGATCCGCAGCATCGCCAGTTCCTCGAATGCGCCTGGGAGGCGCTGGAAACCGCCGGCCGCATCCCGGAGCCAGACAGCGGCCCGGTGGGGGTTTTTGCCGGTTGCGGCATGGGCAGCTATTTCTACTTCAATCTCTGTTCCAACCCCGATCTGGTGGATCAGACCGGCATGTTCCTGCTGCGCCATACCGGCAATGACAAGGATTTCATGGCCACCCGCCTGAGCCATATCCTCGATCTCAAGGGCCCCTCGCTCAATCTCCAGACCGCCTGTTCCACCTCGCTGGTGGCGACACATTACGCCGCCCAGTCGCTGATCAACGGCGAATGCGACATGGCGCTGGCCGGCGGCGCCACGATCGAGCTGCCGCAAGGCCGGGGGTATCTCTACAAGGAAAACGAGATCCTCTCTCCCGACGGGCAATGCCATGCCTTCGATCACCGGGCGCAGGGCACGGTCTTCGGCTCGGGCGTCGGCGTGGTTGTGCTGCGGCGGCTCAAGGATGCGCTGGCCGAGGGCGACCCGATCTGGGCTGTGATCAAGGGCTCTGCGGTCAACAACGACGGCGCCGCCAAGGCCGGCTACCTTGCGCCTTCGGTCGAGGGTCAGGCGGCGGCGATTGCCGAGGCGCAGGCGATGGCCGGAGTGAGCGCCGAGACCATCGATTACGTCGAATGCCACGGCACCGGCACCTATCTGGGCGATCCCATCGAGGTGGCCGCCCTGACCCAGGCCTTCGAGGAAACCACCGACGAAACCGGCTTTTGCCGCATCGGCTCGGTCAAGACCAACATCGGCCATCTGGATACCGCCGCCGGTGTGGCGAGCCTGATCAAGACCTCGCTGGCGCTGCACCACCGGGAAATTCCGCCGAGTCTCGGCTATGAGGCGCCCAACCCGTCGATCGATTTCGAAAACTCTCCGTTCCGCGTCAACGACCGCCTCTCGCCGTGGCAGAGCCACAAGGGTCCGCGCCGTGCCGGGGTCAATTCGCTGGGGGTCGGCGGCACCAACGCGCATCTGGTGGTGGAAGAAGCGCCCGAGCGTCCGGCCTCGGAGGAAAGCGACTGGCCGTTTCAGATCCTCACCGTCACCGGCCGCAGCAAGGCCGCGGTCGAGGCCAATGCCCGGCGCCTGGCCGCGCATCTGCGCGCCCACCCCGAGCAGACCCTGGCCGATGTGGCCTATACCCTGGAAACCGGCCGGCGCAAGTTCGAGCACCGCCGGGTACTGGTGGCCGAAAGCCACGACCAGGCCGCCGACCTGCTGGAAACGCTCGATCCGCGCCGGGTCTTTGCCCATAGCGCGCTCGATGCCACGCCCGAGGTGGTGTTCATGTTCCCCGGCGGCGGGGCGCAATATGCCGGCATGGCACGCGATCTCTACGAGACCGAGCCGGTCTTTGCCGACTGGATCGACCGCGGGCTGGCGATCCTTCAGCCGAAGCTCGACTACGACATCCGCGCGCTCTGGCTGCCGCGCGCGCAGGACCGGGCCACGGCCGACCAGCGGCTGACACGGCCTTCGGTGCAATTGCCGCTGATCATGATCGTCGAATTCGCGCTGGCCAGGCTCTGGCAGAGCTGGGGCGTCACGCCGGCCGCGCTGGTCGGCCATTCGATGGGCGAAAACACCGCCGCCTGCTTCGCCGGGGTGATGTCCTTCGAGGATTGCATCGGTCTCGTCCACCTGCGCGGCCGGCTGTTCGACAGCGTGCCAGAGGGTGGTATGCTTTCGGTCTCGCTCTCGGCCGAGGCGTTGTCGCCCTACCTTGGCGCGGATCTCGACCTTGCTTCGGTCAACGCGCCCGAGCTTGCCGTCGCCTCCGGCCCGCAGGCGGCGCTCGAGGCCTTGCAGGCGCGGCTGACGGCAGAGGGCATCGACTGTCAGCGGGTCGCCATCGACATTGCGGCCCATTCCGCCATGCTCGACCCAATCCTCGACGACTTCCGCGCCTATCTGCAAGGCATTGCGCTGCATCCGCCGCAGATCCCGATCATCTCCAACCGCTCCGGCCAGCCGCTCACCGACAAAGAGGCCACCGACCCCGACTATTGGGTCGGCCATCTTCGAAACACCGTGCGGTTCGCCGATTGCATCGGCACGCTGGCGCAGGGCCAGCCCCGGGTCTTTCTCGAAGTCGGACCGGGCAAGGCGCTGGCCTCGCTGGCCCGTCTGCATCCCGATCTGCCGGCCAATCAGGTGCTGGGCACATTGCGCCATCCCGAAGACAGCATCGAGGATGACGCCTATTTCCTTGCCGCGCTCGGCCGTCTCTCGGCGCTGGGGGTCGCGGTCGACTGGGCGCAGATCTGGGGCGAGGCGCGGCGCAACCGCGTGGTACTGCCGACCTATGCCTTCCAGCATCAGACCTATTTCATCGAACCGGGGCAGGTACGCGAGAGCGGGGCCGAGCGTTTCCTCACCCGCTCGGACGAGATCGACACCTGGGCCAGCCGCATGGCCTGGGTGCCGGGACTGGCGGCCTGCGAGGTGGATGTCGAGGCCGAACTGCATCTGACCGCGCCGGAAACCTGGCTGATGTTCATGGATGACGCCGGCCTGGCGCGGCGCACCGCCGAGCGGCTGCGCGCCGCCAATCACACCGTGATCGAGGTCTGGCCCGGCGATGCCTTTGCCCGCTCGGACGACAGCGCTTACGTGCTGGCGCCGGAACGCGGCCGCGAGGGGTATGACCTCCTGATCCGCGATCTGATGGCGCGCGGCATGGTGCCGGGCCGGGTGGCGCATTTCTGGCTGGTCACCCGCGACGAGAGCCACCGCCCCGGCTCGTCCTATTTTCACCGGGTGCAGGAGCACGGGTTCTATTCGCTGCTGTTTCTCGCGCAGGCCATCGAAGAGGAAAACTTGCCCAAGCCGCTGCACATCACCGCGCTGACCAATGGCGCGGCCCGGGTGCGGCAAGAGGCGCTGCGCTGGCCCGAGAAATCGACGCTTGCCGGCCCGCTCCGGGTGATCCCGCGCGAGTTGCCCGGCGTGACCACCGCCATGATCGATCTCGAGCTGCCCGAGGGCCGCGGCAGCAAGGACCGGCTCGACGCGCTGGCCCTGCATGTGCTCGAAGACCTGCTGGCGCCGCCGACGACCGCCGAAGCCGCGCTGCGCGGCGCGCGGCGCTTTGTCCGCGCCCCCCGGGCCTTGCCGCTCGCGGCCGCGCCGGCGCCGCAGATCCGGGACGGCGGCAGCTACCTCATCACCGGCGGCTTTGGTGGCATCGGCCTCAGCATCGCCCGCCGGCTGGTGGCCGAAGGCGCGCGCCATATCGTTCTGGTGTCGCGCGGCGCACTGCCGGCACGCGACACCTGGGACCGGTATCGCAAGAGCCACGGGCCACAGGACGCCACCGCTCGCCGGATCGAGGCGGTGCTGGCGCTCGAAGCGCAGGGCGCTGAGGTTCTGCTGGCCGAGGCCGATGTCAGCAACCTGCAACAGATGCAGGCCGTGGCCGCCGATGCCCGCGCCCGGTTTGGCGCGCTTCATGGCGTGATCCATGCCGCCGGCGTGGTCGATGACGCGCTGCTGCTGACCAAGACGCAGATCGGCATCGAAAACGTTCTGACGCCGAAGATCCACGGCACAAAGGTGCTGGCCGAGGTCTTTCCCGACGGCACGCTCGACTGGCTGGTGCTGTTTTCTTCCAGCTCGACCGTCACCGCCCCGGCCGGTCAGGTGGATTACGTCGCCGCCAATGAATACCTCAACGCCTTTGCCCAGGCCCGCCGCGACGGCAAGACCCGGGTGCTGGCGCTCAACTGGGGCATCTGGTCCGAGGTCGGCATGGCGGCCCAGGCCGTGGCGGAACGCACCGGCGATCTGCCGGAGCCGCCGCGCGAACCGGTCGGCCTGCCGCTGCTCGACATTGCCACCTTTGACGACACCGGTGCGCGGCTCTTCGAGGCGAGCTGGCGGCCCGCCGAACGCTGGGCGCTCGATGAACACCGCACCCGCGACGGCCAGGCGCTGCTGCCCGGCACCGGCTATCTCGAGCTGGCCGCCGAGGCGCTGGCGGCGCAGGGCGAGACCGGGCCTTTCGCGATCCGCGACCTGACCTTCCTGCGGCCGCTTTATACCCCCGACGGCGCCGAAACCGAGGTGCGCCTCTACCTGCGCCGCTCCGACGCAGGCTATGCCATGCAGGTGCGCAGCGCCATTCGCCACGAGGGCCGCACCGGCTGGCAGCTTCATGCCGAGGCCGAGCTTGCGCTCCGGCCGCAGCGCGCGCCGCCGCCGATCGACCTGGCCGCCATTCGCGCGCGTTGCGAGGGCGGGCATCTCAGCGATATCCCGCTGCGGTCGGCGCAGGAGATGCATCTTGATTTCGGGCCCCGCTGGCGGGTGCTGCGGGCCACGGCGCTGGGCGCCGGCGAGGGCATCGCCGATCTTGTGCTGCCGCCCGAGGCGCAGGAGGATGGCGCGCCGCTGCACCCGGCGCTGATGGATATTGCCACCGGCTGGGCGATGGAGCTGATCGCGGGCTATGACCGGGCGGCGCTCTGGGTACCGATGTCCTATGGCCAGGTCCAGGTCTTTGGCCCGCTGCCGGAGCGGTTGGTGAGCTGGGTGCGCAACGCCGGGGCGAACAGGGCCACCGATCCCGTCGCCCGGTTCGACATTACCCTGACCGACGCGCAGGGCCATGTCTGCGCCGTCATCCAGGGCTTTTCGATCAAGCGGCTCGACGCCGGCGGGTTGGCCGCGGCGCCCCGGCCCACCGCCGCCGATCTGCGCTTTGACCGGGCGCAGGACATCCAGCCGCTGTCGCCGGCCGAGGAACGCCTGCACCACAATCTGAGCCAGGGCATCCGCCCCGACGAGGGCGCCGAGGCCTTTCTGCGCGCCCTGGCGACCGATCTGCCGCAGCTGGTGGTCTCGTCGCTCGACCTGCCGGCGCTGATCGCTCAGGCGGGTGAGACCGGCGCGCCGCAAGGCCCGGGCCAGCAGTTCGAGCGCCCCGACCTCGACACCGATTTCGTGCCGCCGGAGACCGATATCGAACGCACCCTCGCAGGTTTCTGGCAAGAGCTCCTGGGGGTCAGCGAGATCGGTGCCGAGGACAATTTCTTCGATCTCGGCGGTCACAGCCTGATCGCCGTGCGGCTGTTCGCGATGATCAAGAAGACCTATCGCACCGAATTCCCGATCTCGGTGCTGTTCGAGGCGCCCACCATCCGCGCCTGCGCCGCGCTGATCGAGGCCCGCGTCGGCCCGCAGGAGGGCACGACAGCGCCACAGCGGACCGAAGAGGACCAGCGCCGCTTTACCCATGTGGTGCCGATGCATGAAGGCGAGGGCAGCGACCGCACGCCGTTCTTCCTTGTCGCCGGCATGTTCGGCAATGTGCTCAACCTGCGCCATCTTGCCAATCTGATCGGCAGCGATCGGCCCTTCTATGGCCTTCAGGCGCGGGGACTTTATGGCGACGACCAGCCGCACCGCGATATCCGCGAGGCCGCCCGCGACTACATCGCCGAGCTGCGGCAGGTACAGCCGCGGGGCCCCTATCTGCTTGGCGGGTTCTCCGGCGGCGGCATCACCGCCTACGAGATGGCCCATCAGCTCGAGGCGGCGGGCGAGGAGGTGGCGCTTGTGGTCATGCTCGACACGCCCCTGCCGGTGCGCCGCAAGCTGACATTGAAGGACCGCGCGCTGATTCAGGTACAGGAGCTGCGGCGCGGCGGCGTGACCTATCCGCTGCGCTGGGCGGCGCGGCGCATCCGCTGGGAGTTCGACAAGCGGCGGCGCCCTGTGGCCGAGGCGGCGCCGGAGCACCAGTTCCACAATGCCGCCATCGAGGCGGCGTTCTACGAGGCCATCGCCCGCTATCCGCTGCGCGGCTGGACCGGAAATCTGCACCTGTTCCGGCCGCCGCTGCGGGGCAAGTGGCAGGTGTCGGGCGGGCGCCTGGTGGATGCCGACCGGGCCTATGTGCTGCCCGACAACGACTGGACGAGCCGGGTGCCGGGCCTCCAGGTCGAAGAGGTGCCGGGCACCCATGATTCCATGGTGCTGGAGCCCAATGTCCGCGTCCTTGCCGCCCGCATCCGCGCCGCGATCGAGGCGGCGGAAACGCCGACCCCTGTGTTTGTCCCGAGTGAGAAAGCGGCGGAGTGACCATGAGCCAAGCGCGCCTGTTGTGTATCCTGTTGAATTATCGCACCGCCGAGCTGTGCCGCCGGGCTGCGCGCACGGCGGTGACGGCGTTGCAGGGGCTCGATGCCGAGCTGCTGATCATCGACAATGACAGCGGCGATGGCTCTTTCGAGCAGTTGACCGCCTTCGTCGCCGCCGAGGGCTGGCCGCAGGTCCGGGTGATCTCGGCCGGGCGCAACGGCGGTTTTGGCGCCGGCAACAACCACGGCATGCGCGCCGGTCGCGACGATGGCCAGCCGGCCGATTACATCTATATCCTCAATCCCGATGCCTTCCCCGAACCCGAGGCGATCCGGGTGCTGGCCGATTGGCTCGACAGCCATCCCGAGACCGGTATCGCCGGCAGCCTGATCCGGAGCGAGACCGGCGCACAGGAATATACCGCCTTCCGCTTTCCCTCGATTGCCGGCGAATTCGAACATTCGGTGCGCTTCGGCCCGGTCAGCCGTCTGCTGCACAAGGCCCGCGTGCCGATCGATCTGCCGGACCGGCCGCAGCCGGTCGACTGGCTGGCCGGGGCCTCGATGATGCTGCGCCGCGAGATGCTCGACCGGATCGGGCTGTTCGACGAGACGTTCTTTCTGTATTTCGAGGAAACCGACCTCTGCCTGCGCGCCGCGCGCGACGGCTGGCAGACGGTCTATCTGCCCGAAAGCCGCGTCACCCATATCGGCTCGGTCTCGACCGGCATGAAGTGCTGGGACCGGGTGCCGCGGTATTGGCTGGATAGCCGGCTGCATTATTTCACCAAGTCCCACGGCGGCGCCTATGCCGCGCTGGCCACGCTGACCCATGCCACCGGCGGGCTGATGTGGCGTCTGCGCAAGGTTCTGCAACGCAAACCCGACGCCGATCCGCCGCATTTTCTGCGCGATCTGGTGGCACATCATGTCCGTGCGCTGCTGTCCCGGTCCGAACGCCGCGCCACGCCGCAACCCGCCAGGAGGCTGCCATGAGTGCATTCACCGCCATCGTCGTCGGAAACGACACGCTCACCCGCGCCTGCGCCGAACAGATGCTGGACCGGGGCCATGCCATTGCCGCGCTTGTCACCCGGTTGCCGGAGCTGCGGGCCTGGGCCGAAGCGCAGGGGGTGCGGGTCGAGACGCCGGGGAAGGATCTGCCGGCCCGGCTGGAGGGGCTGGCCTGCGACTGGCTGCTCTCGATTGCCAATCTGGATGTCTTGCCGGCCGAAGTGCCGGCGCTGGCCCGCCGCGGCGCGGTGAATTTTCACGACGGCCCACTGCCGCGTCATGCCGGTCTGAACGCGCCGGTCTGGGCGCTGCTGGCAGGTGAGGCGCACCATGGCATCACCTGGCACATGATCGCGGGCGGCATCGACGAGGGCGATATCCTGGTGACGCGCGAGATCGCGCTGGCCGCGGACGAGACCGCCCTGAGCCTCAACCTGAAATGTTATGCCGCCGGGGTCGAGAGCTTCC
This sequence comes from Marinovum sp. PR37, assembly GCF_028807375.1. Taxonomy (NCBI): domain Bacteria; kingdom Pseudomonadati; phylum Pseudomonadota; class Alphaproteobacteria; order Rhodobacterales; family Roseobacteraceae; genus Marinovum; species Marinovum sp. PR37. Next base: position 34,095 of record NZ_JARAML010000018.1, read on the forward strand.
CCGCGCTGCTGGATCAACTGGCCGGCACGCCACAGCGTCAGCCGCAGGATTTGAGCCAGCGCAGCTATCACGGGCGGACCGCCCGGCCCGAAGCCATGGGCCTGCTGCAATTCGACCGGCCGGCGGACAGGGTGGCGCGGATGGTTCGGGCGCTGGATCACGGCGATTATCCCAACCCGCTCTGCATTGCAAAGGTCAGGATCGCGGGCGAGGCCTATGCGGTTGGCCGGGCCCAGCCCGTCGCGGGGCAGGGGGCGCCGGGCGAGGTGCTGGCGGTGGCCGAGGCCCTGACCGTCGCCTGTGGCCAAGGTGCGGTGCGGCTGGCCGGGCTGCGGCGGATGGACGGCAGCGTTCCCGAGATCACGGCGCTTGCGAAGCCCGGCGACAGGTTGGCCCCTGTCGCGCCCGAAGAGGTGCAGGCGCTGACCGGTTTTGCCGAGGCGCTGGCCCCGGCCGAACCTTTCTGGCGCCGCGCCTTCGCCGGTTTCACGCCCGCGACCCTCGCCGGCGGTGGGCAGGGCGCCAGTGGCACCGAAGAGATCGCTTTCGACTGGCCGGAGGCGCTCGACCTGCAACAGAAGGCCGATCTTGTCCGGCACTGGGCGGCCCAGGCCAGCGGCATGCCCGACGCCGGGATTGCGCTGGTGCATGCCGGGCTTGAGACGCGCGGCGGATTGGCCCTGCCCTGGGTGCCGTTCCAGCGCGGCGATGACATCGCGCGGCTGCAAGCAAGACCCGCCGTGCCCGCCGATCTGGCGCTGCGCAGTCCGGAGATCCCGGCGCTGCGCCTGCCGGATGTGGCCTTTGCGCTGGACGTCCCCTCCGAGGCTCCGCTCACCGTCACCGCCGCCGGCAGGCTGGTCTTTGACCGCGCCCGGATCAGCCCCGCGATGGGCCGCATCCTCGCCGACCGTCTCGCCGCCATGGCCGAGGCCCGTATCCAGGGCGCGGCGCTGCCCGACATGCCGCCCGCCGAGCGCGATCTGGTGCTGTACGGCTGGAACCGGACCCAAGCCGATCATGACCGCAGCCTGACGATGCAGACCGCCTTTGAGGCGCAGGTCGCCCGCACGCCCGAGGCCACGGCGCTGGTGGTCGGCCGCGAAGAGATGAGCTACGCCGCGCTCAATGCCCGCGCCAATCGCGTCGCGCATGTACTGCGTGGCATGGGGGTCGGCCCCGGCACGCTGGTCGGGCTCTGTACCGCGCGCAACATCCATCTGGTGGTTGGCGCGCTGGCGATCCTCAAGGCCGGCGGCGCCTATGTGCCGATGGACCCCACCTATCCCGCCGACCGGCTCGCGCTTTACCTCGAAGACAGCGGCGCGCCGGTTGTGCTGACGGAACAGGCGCTGAAGGACCAACTGCCCGAGAGCGCCGCCCATGTTCTCACCCTGGACGCCGCTCCGGAGATCGAGACCGCGCCTTCGGACGACCCCGCGCCGCAGGCAAGCCCCGAGGATCTCGCCTATCTGATCTATACCTCCGGCTCCACCGGCCGGCCCAAGGGCGTCATGGTGGAACATCGCAATGTGGTGAACTTCTTTGCCGGCATGGATACCCGGATCGGCCGCGAGACGCCGGGCACATGGCTGGCGCTGACCTCGCTCAGCTTCGACATCTCGGTGCTGGAATTGTTCTATTCGCTGGCGCGCGGTTACAAGCTGGTGCTGGTCAACGAGGAACAGAAGCTCGAGACCACCCAGCCGGGCGAGGGCATGGACTTCAGCCTCTACTACTGGGGCAACGACGATGGCGTCGGCCGCGACAAATACCGCTCGCTACTGGAAGGCGCGAAATTCGCCGATCAGAACGGCTTTTGCGCGGTCTGGACGCCGGAACGGCATTTCCACGCCTTCGGCGGGCCTTATCCCAACCCTTCGGTCACCGGCGCGGCCGTCGCGGGCGTCACAAAAAACATCGCCGTGCGCGCCGGCAGCTGTGTCGCGCCGCTGCATCATACAGCCCGGATCGCCGAGGAATGGGCGGTGATCGACAATCTCACCAATGGCCGCGCCGGGATGGCGATCGCCAGCGGTTGGCAGCCCGACGATTTCGTGCTGCGCCCCGAGAACACGCCGCCCGAGAACAAGCCCGCCATGCTGCGCCAGATCGAAGAGCTGCGCCGGCTCTGGGCCGGCGAGGCGGTGGAATATCCCAAGGCGGACGGCACCCTGCATGCGGTGGTGACGCAGCCGCGACCGGTGTCGAAAAAGCTGCCGATCTGGGTGACGACGGCGGGCAACCCGGCGACCTGGAAAGAGGCCGGCAAGATCGGCGCCAATGTGCTGACCCACCTGCTGGGCCAGACGGTCGAGGAAGTGGCGGGCAAGATCGCGCTGTACCATGACGCGCTGCGCGAGGCCGGGCATGATCCTGCGGAATTCACCGTCACGCTGATGCTGCACAGCTATGTCGCCGAAACCCGCGAGGCCGCGCGCGAAGTGGCCCGCGAGCCGATGAAGGACTACCTGCGCTCGGCCGCTGGGCTGATCAAGCAATATGCCTGGGCCTTTCCCGCCTTCAAGCGGCCCGAGGGGGCCAAGAACGCCTTCGACCTCTCGCTCGACGGGCTCACCGAGGAAGAAATGGACGCGATCCTCGATTTCGCCTTTCAGCGCTATTTCGAGGACTCGGGGCTTTTTGGCACGGTCGAGGATGCGGTGGCGCGGGTCGAGAGCCTGAAAGAGATCGGCGTGACCGAGGTGGCCTGCCTGATCGACTATGGCATTGATGTCGACACCGTGTTGGCCGGGCTGCACCCGCTGGCCGAGGTGCTGCGGCGCTGCAATGCCGGGGTCGAGCGCGATTATTCCATTGCGGCGCAGATTGCCCGCCATGGCGTGACCCATCTGCAATGCACCCCTTCGACGATGCGTCTGTTGCTGTTGTCGCCGGAGACCCGCAAGGCGCTGGCCCAGGTCGAGCGGATCATGCTTGGCGGCGAGCCGCTGGCCGGGGCGCTGGTGGACGAGCTTCACGGGCTCACCGACGCCCGGATCGAGAACATGTACGGGCCGACCGAAACGACGATCTGGTCGTCCACCGGCCCGGCCCGTGGCGGCGAAGCGATCTGTGGCATCGGCACGCCGATTGCCAACACACAGCTTTATATACTTGATAACAAAGGAAACCCCGCGCCGGTTGGCGTTACCGGCACGCTTCATATCGGCGGCGAGGGGGTGACCCGCGGGTATTGGCAGCGCGCCGGGCTGACAGCGGAACGCTTTGTCGCGAACCCCTTTGCCGACGGTCGCCTCTACGACACCGGCGATCTGGCGCGCTGGCAGGCGGATGGCACGGTGGATTTCCTCGGCCGTGCCGACACCCAGGTCAAGCTGCGCGGCTATCGGATCGAACTCGGCGAGATCGAGGCCCGGCTCGAGGCGATGGAAGGCGTGACGCAGGCGGTTGTGGTGGTGCAGGACGGCCAGACGCTGGTGGCCTTCCACGATGGCCCGGCCCCGGCGGGTGCGCTGCGCCGGGCGCTGGCGGAGGCGGTGCCGGGGTACATGGTGCCGTCGCGGTTCGAACATCTGGCGGAATTCCCGCTGACACCCAACCGCAAGGTCGACCGCAAGGCATTGGCCACGCGCGCACCGGCCGCCGCCCCTGCCGCCCCGGCCCAGGCGCCGCCGCCCGCGGCCGGTGCCGATGCAACGGCGGTTCAGGCGCAGGTGGCCGAGGTCTGGCAAAGGGTGTTGGGGCTGGGCGAGATCCCGGCGCAGGGCAACTTCTTCGACCTGGGCGGTCATTCGCTTCTGGCGGTGCAGGCGCATCGCGAGCTGCGCAAGGAGCTGGGGCTGACACGGCTCAGCATCGCCGATGTCTTCGGCTATCCGACCCTGACCGGCCTGGCGGCGCGCATTGCCGAAATCGGCGGCGCGAAACCGGCGGCCAGACCACGGCCCGAGGCGCAGCGGGCGCCGCCGCCGGCCAATGGGCAGGCCGAGCCGCGCAGCGAAGCGCCCCTGCCGGAGCACCCCGGTGCCGCGGCGCGGAAAGAAGCGATGGCCCGGCGTCGCGAGATGCGTGCGCGGCGGCAGGCGGGGTAAGCGCCTCCGGCCGCTGGCAGAACCGTGATGAGGTCGGTAATCACTTGGATTGTTTATGAAAAAGCCTGTCAGGAAACGGAGTGTTTCCGGAATTCCGGGCTGAAGTAGTGGCGAATTTTGGACAATTCGCCTAGATTGCAGATGGGGCAAATCACCGGGGCCTTCTGCCGACCTGTTTCGGCAGGCGCGGCCGGCTCGGTCAGGTGAACTGCCCCCCGCGGGGGCGCGTGTTGGAGCTAAAAGATGAACCAGTTGGGATCGTTTGCCGATCTGAGAAACGTGCTGCGCCGGCGGCTGCCCCTGATCATGTTGATCACGCTTGTGGGCTGTGCGCTGTCGATCCATTTCGCCCTGAGACAGCCCAAGGTCTATGAGGCGATTGCCGTCGCCCAGATCGAGGATGCCACCATCATCGACAGCCGCACCGGCCGCACCTATGCCGCCCATCGGCTGACGCTGATCGAACAGCGGATGATGGCCCGCGACAACGTGATCGAGATCATCGAGGATTTCGGCCTCTATCCCGATGAGGAAGACTCGATCGGCTACAAGGTGGCGCTGTTCCGCGAGGCCACATCGATCATTCCGGTGATGGACAGCACCCAGCCCTGGCTGACCAACGGCAGCCCCACCGGCCTGACCATCCGCGTCGCCATGTCCGATCCGGAACAGGCGGCGGATGTGGCCAACGAGCTTTTGGCACGGGTGGTCGATCAGGGCCGCTCGCAACAGGAAACCCAGACCGAACAGGCGCTTGTGTTCTTCAGCGGCGAGGAACAGCGGCTCACCGCCGAGATCATCGCGCTCGAAGAGCGGCTGGCCCGGTTCAAGCAGGAGAATGCCGACAGCCTGCCGTCGGTGATTACCGGCCAGCGCAGCCGGCTCGACACCCTGCGTCAGACCGAGCTCGATATCGAACGCGACATCATTCAGCTTCAGACCAGTGCGCGGCGGTCGCGTGAAGGCGTGCTCGAGGCGCAGATTGCCCAGCTCGCCGAGCAGCGCCGGCTGGTGCAGGAGCGCATCGCCGTGGTCGAGGCGGCGCTGAGCAACAGCCCGCAGGTCGAGCAGGAGCTGAACGCGCTCGATCGTGAGCTGACCCAGCTGCGCGATCAGCTGAGCCAGATCACCGCCAGCAAGGTCAAGGCCGAGACCGATCGGACCTTGCAGCAGCAAAAACAGACCGAGCGGTTCGAGGTGCTGGAAACCGCGCTGGTGCCCGAATATCCGGTGTCACGCAGCCGCAAGAAGACGGCGTTCATGGGCGGCGTGGCCAGCATCGTCTTTGGTGTCGGCCTGGCTCTGATCCTCGAGATCATGAACCCCGCGATCCGCAACGCGACCCAGCTTGAACGCGCGCTTGGCATTCAGACGGTGGTGTCGATCCCGGTCGTCCAGACGCAGCGCGAACAGCGAATGCGCAATGTCATGATCCTGGGCTGGCTGTTGGGAATGCTGGCGTTGGTCCCGGCGGCGCTGCGGGTGATCAACGACCGATGGCCCAATATCAACCCTTTTGACACGGGCGAACGCCAGGCGGCCCGGCTCTGACCCCCAGCCCCGCGCGGCGCGGTCTCAGTAGCTGTAGATCTGCGCGGCCTCGCCTTCGGAGCGGTTGAGCACGACGCCAAGCAGCGGCGTCTCGGTGCCGAGCCTGCGCTCGACATCGCGGACCTGCTGCGGCTTGGTGATGCCGCCGCCGACAACGAGGATGATACCGTCGAACAGCGGCCGCGCGGCCAGCACATCGTCATTGACCAGCGCCGGCGGCATATCGAACAGCACCACATCGGGCGCCAGCGCCGCTTCCATCCCGCTCAGCACGGCGGCGGTGTCGGGGTCTTGCAGCAATTCCGCGGCATAGGGTTCACGCCGGGCATTGACGCCGAAAGCCACCTGATCGCCGATCTTGAAGTCGTTCGCCGCCGGGCGGCGCAGCAGATCGCCGAGCGGCAGGTTGCCGCGCAGAAAGGCCGGAAGGTCGGGCGCATCGGGGATATTCAGAACCTTGTCGAGCGTCGGGTGACGCATGTCGAGATCCAGCATAACTGAGCGGCAATTGCTCTGCCGCGACAGCGAAATCGCCAGGTTGGCGGCGAGGAAGGTCTTGCCGCAGCCTTCGGTGGGCGAGGTGATGGCGACGCGGGTCCAGCGATTTTCGCGCAGCGCCCGCAGGAGCTTGGTGCGCAAGACGTCAAAGGCCGAATGCACCGGGTCTTCGCGGGTGGCGGTGATGATGCGATTGCGCTCGAGCTTGCGGGCATTGACGTGAAAGCTCGGCAGCGCCGCCCAGGCCCCGGGTTCTCCGCGTTTGCGGCGGGGGGGCGGGGCGGGCTCCGCTGGCTGATCAGGCTCCGGCGTCTCAGCGGCAGGAGCCGGGGCTGGCTCTGGTACGGGCTCTGGCGGCGCGACGGCGGGCCGCGCGTCTGTCGCGGGCGCCCTGGGCTTGGCCTCGGGCGAGGGCGCCGCTTCAGATGTACGCTCTGCCTCGGATCTGACGTCCGCCGGTGTGGGCGTTTCCGGTGGCGTCAACTCTTCCGGCTCCAGCGGCGTTTCGCGTTCGGGCGCCAGGTGGATCGGCCCGGTCAGCGCCGGTTTCGGCGCCGGTCCTCCGGCCTCGCGCGATGCGCGTTTCTTCCTCGTCCAGCGTTTTTCCATGATCAATCGCTCTTGCCCCGGCGGGGTCCGATGTGTCCCGCCTTGTCACTCTCCGGCAGCAAACACCGAAAATCAGGCAGAAATAAGCCTATTCCTTGGACCTTCTCAGAAACCAAAGAGGTTGGCTCGGGTGATTGCCTTGTCCACGAACCTCGCACGGTCGGCCTCGGGCTGCCAGCCCAGCAGGCGCTTGGGCTTGGCATTGTCGAAAGGCGAGAGATGCGCCCGGCTCTTCCAGTCGCGCAACGAGGCGCGGAGTGCGTCCCGGCGTCCCAGGGCATGTCGTTTCAGCCGGTATTTCACTGCATCCGCCGCCCAGAACAGGTGCAGATTGCCCGGCTTCACCGCGATCCGCGCGCCGGTGGCCTGATGGATCGCGTCGAAATAATCGCGCGCGCTCATCATCGGCTCGCCCACCAGGGTAAAATCTTCGCCCACCGCCTCGGGGTGTTCGCCCATGGCGATCAGCCCGTCGCAGACGTCGTCGATCAGCACGAAGGGCAGGATATTGTGCCCCTTGCCCCAGATCCGCACCGCGCCGGCGCCATGCCAGCGCCCGATCCCCCAGTGCTGCAAGGGTCCGCCGGGGCCGACGACGATACCGGGCCGGGCGATGGTGACCGGCAGGCCGCTGTCGCGATGCATCTGCATCAGCCGGCGTTCGCATTCCGCCTTGGACCGGGCGTAGAGGTTGCGGTCTGCCATGTCGGCGCCAAAGCCGGTGGTCTCTGTGATCGTCTGGCCCGGATCGGACATGTCATACGAGGCGATGGTGCCGGTATAAACCAGCCGCTTGACCCCCGCCGCCTGCGCCGCCTCGGCTACGCGCAGGGCGACACCCACGTCGTTCTCGAGCGCGGCCGCCCAGGTGGTTTCGAGCGCGCGGGCGAGGTTGTAGACCACTTCGATCCCTTCCATCGCCGCCCGCAATCCGGCGTCATCCTTGAGCGAAACCGCCACCGTCTCGACCTGATCCGGCAGGTCGCCAAATGGCCCGTTACGCCCGCGCGACAGCACCCGCACATCGGTGCCCCGCGCCACAAGCGCCCGGGTCAGGTGTCGGCCGATAAAGCCGGTGCCGCCGATCACCAGCGCCCTGGGCTGCGGATCGCGGGTTCTGGCGGGCAGATTCGGGCCGACCAGCGCGGGCAGCCTGTCCAGCGTCGCATCGATCGCCCGGGTGACCGTCAGCGCGGCTTCGGGGCCAAAGCGTGCATCGACCGGCGTGCCGCTTTCGGCGGCAGCATAAAAGGCCCGGACAAGGCCCTGAAACGATAGCGCATAAGGTTGCTTGCGGTTCAGCGACAGCATCTGCCGCGTGCCGTTCACCATACCTTCGCGCAGCGCCTGACCGGCGAGACCCATCTGCCGCAGAAAGGGGTTGGCGACGATATCGGCGGTGTTGTCGCGGCTCACCTGCAACGTGTCATTGGCGTAATCCAGCCGCGCCATGGCAGAGGAACCCCGGATCGTGACCGAGCGGTCATCCATGATCTCGACCAGCGAGATGTTGAACGCCAGATCCACCGAGCCGGCCCGCGCCAGTATCCGCCAGACCTGCGGTCTCTCGCCCATGCCGGGCAATGCTACCGGCTTGGCGACATCGAGAAACACCACCTCGACCGGGCCAAAGAGATCGACGGCGAAAGCGAAGAGATGCGGCCCCAGCTCCTTGAGCAGATTGCCCGGCTCGCGCAGGAGCCAGAGGCCGTATGGCCCCGAGCGCAGTGGCGGCAGCGGGAAATGCCAGTTGATCTCGGCCTGTGCCACACGGCCCAGCGCGCCGGAGCGGAGCATGGATTTCAGACGCGCATAGCTCGGTACGCCGAGGAAATTGTGGCCGGCCGCCAGGATCTTGCCCGAGGCCTCGGCCGCCCGCGCCATCTCTTCCATGTCCGATACCGAAAGCGCGACCGGCTTTTCCACCAGGCAATGCAGCCCGCCCTCCAGGCATTGCACCGCCAGCGATGTGTGCAGCTGCGGCGGGGTGCAGATATGTACGGCGTCGACCACGCCGGCCGCGATCATCTCGTCGACGGAGGTGAAGACCTGCGCGCCATGTGCTGCCGCCAGCGCGCCTGCCGCATCGGCCGAAAGATCGCAGACCGCCGTCAGCCTGGCGGCGCCGGTCATCTTTACCGCATCCGCATGCCAATCCGCGATGTAGCCCGCGCCGATAATACCTGTTCTCAAAACCATTACGCTCACTTGTATTCGATGATCCGCATGTCCCGCCCCATCCACCTGCGCAGATGAAACCGGAGCATCCCGATCAGGTTGGGAAATTTCGACAGCGTCAGAAAGACCGCGTGATGCAGCGCCGTGGCGCGCGGCAGGCCTTCCTGTCGCATCAGCCCCCGCACTGTGCGAAGCCAGGACAGGACATAGGCCAGCAGCACCAGCGCCGTCAGCCAGGGCGCCGCAAACAGGCCGACGAGCGCCAGAACCGGCGCCAAGAGCCCCCAGAGCCAGCTGCGCATCCGCTCGCGGCGGAAGTAGTCCGGGTGCAGATGGCCGACCTGGGCAAAGCCATGCCCGGTCCGCACCGCCCGCTGCCACCAGGCGCCAAAGCGTGTCATCGCGGCGTCATGCTGGGTCATCTCTTCGGGGATGCGCAGCAATTGCCAGCCGGCCTTGCGCAGCCGGCAACACAGCTCGTCATCCTCGGCCGCGATCACCCGCGCGTCGAAGCCGCCGGCCTCGAGATAGGCAGTGCGGCGCAGCATCATGTCGCCTCCGCAGGCGCGGATTTCGCCCGCCGGCCGGTGCCATTCCACCTGCGCCAAGGCATTGTAGACCGAGGCCCCGGGCGCGATCTCGCGCCGCCAGCCGGTGACCAGCCCGCGCTTGGGCTCGGCCAGAAGCGCGGCGCGCGCGGTCTCGATCCAACCCGGTGCAATGGCGCAATCGCCGTCGATGAACTGGACGATCTCCGCCGCGCCGCCGGTGGCTTCGAGATGCAGGAACCCTTGGTGCCGAGCGCGCGCCGCGGTGAAGGGCCGGCTGAGGTCGAGATGTACCACTTCGGCCCCGGCCGCCTCGGCCGCGGCGACGCTGCCGTCGGAAGATCCGCTGTCGACATAGACCATCCGCCGCGCCTGCCCCTGCGCCGAGGCCAGACAGCGCCGCAGCCGGTCGCCCTCGTTGCGGCCGATCAGGATCAGGTCGACCGCGCTCATGGCCGCTTGCCCGGATGCGCCGCGCCGTCGGCGTAGACCTCGAACAACCGGCCGAGCCAGGCCGCCTCCTTGCCGATGTCGAAGTCCTCGACGACGCGGGTGCGCCCGGCCCGGCCCATTTCGACGCGGCGGTCCGGGTCGGCCAGAACGGCGCGGATTGCCTGCGCCAGCCGCTGCGCATCGCCGGGCGGCACGAGAAAGCCGCTCTTGCCGTGCTCGACCAGTTCCGAGACCCCGGCGACGCCGGTGGTGATCACCGGTCGTCCGGCCGCCATCGCCTCCATCAGCACCACCGGCACGCCCTCGGCGAAGCTCGGCAACACCAGCGCGTCGGTCACCTTCAGCGCCCGGGCGACTTCGGACTGGCTGCGATAGCCGGCAAAGTCCACCATATCGCGCAGACCGAGATCCGCCGCGTCCTGCTCCAGTCGCGCCCGTTCCGGCCCGTCGCCGATCAGGGTGACGCGCAGCCCGGGCAGCTCGCCTTTCAGGATGCTCAGCGCCTCGAGCAGCACCGGCACGCCCTTGACCGCCGCCAGCCGTCCGACAAAGGTCAGATGCGGCGGGCCCTGGCGCGGGGCCGGATCGTAGCGTGCCGGATCGATGCCGCAATGCACGATGTGCAGCTTGTCCCAGAGCGCGCGGTCGGAAAAGATCATCGCCTGCGCCCGGCAGAATTCGGAGATGCAGGCCACGAAACGCGCCCGGGCGATCTTTTCGTCGAGCCGCCAGTGGTCCGGGGCAAAGAAGATATCCGGCCCGTGCAGGGTAAAGCTGTAGGGGATGCCGCTGAGCTCCGAGGCCAGCATCGCCACGGTGCAGCTCGCCTTGGCGATATGGTTGTGCAGGTGGCGCACGCCATGGCGCTGCATGTGATCGGCCAGCATGATGGCCTCGGCGAAATAGAACATCTGCCAGAGCCAGTTGCGCAATCCCCCCGGCGCGGTGCGCCAGGCCAGGGCGAAGGCGCGAAAGAACCGCCCCGGATGGCGCAACAGGCGGAGCTTGGCGGCGGCGAGCCGCAGCGGATGTTTCGCCGCCTCGAGCACGTGAAAGGTCTGCGCCGCCTCGGCGATCTGTTCCTCGCCCACCAGATGCTCTGGCCCGGTGCGGCGGATCGAGGCGGTCATGATCGTGATACCCTGCGCCCTGAGCGCCGCGACCTCGCGCTGGATGAAGGTATCGGTGACGCGGGGGTATTCGCCGGTGAGGTAGAGGAGGGGGCCGGTCATCCCTGGGCCTCATGCATCAGCGCCTCGAAGCTCTTCGCCTGCCGCAGGCCCAGGGTCTCGCGCATCCGGCTGTTGTCGTAACACAGCGGCAGAAACCGCGCCCGCAGCACCTCGGGGCGCAGCAGGCCGGGCAGCCTGTGGCGTGGCAGCACCGTCGCGGACAGCCGTGCCAGGGGCATCACCCAGCGCCAGTTGAGCGGCAGGACCAGCGGCGGCGTACCGGCGAGATTGGCGAGATAGCGCTGCCGGGTCGGCAGGTCTTCGTCGAGCACGTTGATCGGCCCGGTGGCCGGGTGTTCGGCGGCCTTGATCAGCGCCCCGGTGCAGGTGGAGATATGGCACAGCGGGATCTCGCCGCGGCCTGCCAGGCGCAGCAGCACCGGCCCGAGGGCAAGACCCAGATGCGCGTTCCAGAGCCGACCCGGGCCGAAAACCGCCCCGGCCCGCAGGATGGTGACACCGTGGCCCCGTGTCTTGGCGGTATCGGACACCAGCCGTTCCTGAGCCGCCTTGTTGGTGGCATAGGCATCGGCCCTGGCTCCGGCGTCCAGCAGCGCCGAATTCTCGGTGATCATCGCGCCCGGGTCGGCGTGGGCCATGTCATAGACCGCCATGGAACTCATGTGCACCAGCCGGGTGCCGTCGGGCAGGGCGGCCAGCAGGCTCCGGGTCGCCTGCAAGGTATCGCGCGCCTGCCGCGTGGCATCGCCGGAGAGCGAGGCCGCCAGATGCAGCACCACGTCGGCCAAGGCGCAGGCCGCGGGCAGGGCGGGGCAGTCTGTCAGGTCGCCGGCAATCACCGTGATACCGGCGTCGTCGCGCCAGCTCTCGGGGGCGGCGCTGGCGTCGCGCAGCACGGCGATCACCGCGTGGCCCCGCGCCCGGGCGGCCGCGACGCTGTGGCGGCCGACATAGCCTGCCGCGCCGGTGATCAGCAGGGTCAGCGCGCCCATGGCATCGGCTCCGGTTGGGGACAGGTGGTTGTCATGTCCTGCGGTCCGGTCTCTTCGCCGGCGTTCTGCATTGCCAAGATCACCTCGGTCAGATGCAGCGCGAAATCGCTGTCGAGCCGGCAGGCGCGGCCCTCGGCAAGCGCGTCCAGCATCTCGACCGGGCCGAGCGCGAAATTCATCGCCGCTGCGCCCCTGCGCGAGACCTTGGGATGGGTCGGCCCGCCGGGCCTGCACCGCCGCCCGAAAGGCAGTTCGAGCAGCCGCCGCCGCAGGTTGACCCGCCGGTGAAAGCGCACCGGGGCGGCATTGTTCCAGGCCTGTTTCACCTCCAGCACGCCGGCATCGCCGATGGCGCGGATGCGGTGATCATGCGGCGCGGCGATCGAACAGGTCAGCCGCGCCACCGGTCCCGCGTGGAAAAACAGCGTGGCGGTGGCGAAATCGGGGGTGTTTGCGCCGCCGGGCTTGTCGGGGATCACCTCGGCCGAGGCCGCCACCACGCGCCTGACCGGCCCGAAGGCGGCGATCAGCCATGTCAGGTAATAGCCCGCGTGCTCCAGCGTGCAGCCGGTGCGAAACTCGTCCTCGGCCGGCCAGGGCGCGCCGCTTTCGCTGATCCAGCTGCCATGGCGGGCCTGCGGCACAAAACCGTCGTCAAGCTCGGCATAGACCAGCCGCACCGGGCCGGCGGTGCCGCGGCGTATCTCGCGCAGAAAGACCTGTGCCGCCTCGCCCAGCACGCTGCTCGGCGCCGAGGCGAGCATCAGCCCGGCGTCATCGGCCATGGATTTGAGCGCCTTGGCTTCCTCCATCGTCAGCGCCAGCGGCTTTTCGCACCATACATGCCGGCCGGCGGCCAGGCAGGCGCGGTTGACGGTATAATGCGCGCCCGGATTGGTCAGGTTGAGCACGATGGCGCCCTCGGGCAGCGCGGCGAGGAAGTTTTGTAGATCGGCCTGCGGCGGCACGGCCCAATGGGCGCAAAAGGCGGCCAGCCGCGCGGCGTCGGTGTCATGCGCGGCGACAACCGACAGATCGTCATAGAGCGCCAGCGAGCGCATGTAGAGATCGGCGACAAAGCCGCAGCCGATGAGGCCCACGGCGCGCATCAGCACGGCCCCCCGCGCAGGGCAGGGCCAAGGGTCGTGCCGGTCCGTATCAGGGGCATGCGCGCGCGGGTCCGTCTGGTTGCTGTCAGGCGCGGTTTAATCACCCGAAGATGGCAATTTTTCGGCTGTCGCCGGCGCGGGGGCAAAAAATGCCGCGGCGCCGCGTGGAATCTGCGATTTGTCCTTACCTTCGCCATCTTGGACCCCGATGATATGCCCGACCATGCGGAGGACAACGTGTACTTTGAGGTAGGGAATTACCAGCTGGCAATCAACATGCCCCGGCGCGCCGGGCTGATGGCCGAGGTCGCGGCGCGCCTGGCGCGGGGCGAGGGCTTTGCCCTCGCGACGGTCAACCTCGACCACTTGGTGAAACTGCGGCAGAGCGCGGAATTTCGCGAAGCCTATCGGGCGCAGGATCTGGTGGTGGCCGACGGCAACCCGCTGGTCTGGCTGTCGCGTCTGGCCGGTGATCCGGTCGAGCTGGTCCCCGGAGCCGACATGGTGGTGCCCCTGGCCGCGCTGGCGGCGCGGCAGGGTGTGCCGGTGGCCCTGCTGGGAAGCACCGAGGCGGCCCTTGCCGGCGCGGCAGAGGCGCTCTCGGCCCGGGTGCCGGGGGTGCGGGTGGCGGCGCGGATCGCGCCTCCGATGGGGTTCGATCCGGCGGGGCCGGGCGGCGACGCGGTGCTGCGCGAGGTCGAGGCTTCCGGCGCGCGGCTGGTCTTTCTGGCGCTGGGCGCGCCGAAGCAGGAGATCCTGGCGGCACGAGGCCGGGTGATCACGCCGGGGCTCGGCTTCGCCTCGATCGGCGCCGGGCTCGATTTCCTTGCCGGGGCGCAGCAGCGCGCGCCGCGGATCATACGCCGGCTGGCGCTGGAATGGCTCTGGCGGATGCTGTCCAATCCCCGCCGGCTGGTCGCGCGCTATGCGCAATGCGCCGCCATCCTGCCCGCGCATGCCATCAAGGCCCTGCGCCAACGCCACACCGGGGCCCGAGAGAGAACGCCGTAGGCGGGGCTTCCGCCTGGCTCCCTCCGCCCGCCGTCACGCCCGCGAGGACTTGATCTCCGTCACGCCCAGCACTTCGAGTACCTTGGCTTCGATATCCTCTGCGTTGAGCCCGGCCACGGCATACATGTCGCGCGGGCTGGCCTGATCGATGAAGATGTCGGGCAGCACCATCGAACGGTACTTGAGCCCGTTGTCGAAGACGCCTTCTTCGGCCAGAAGCTGCGCCACATGGCTGCCGAAACCGCCCACCGCGCCCTCTTCGACGCAGATCAGCGCCTCATGCTCGGCGGCAAGCTTGAGGATCAGCTCGCGGTCGAGCGGCTTGGCAAAGCGCGCGTCGGCCACGCTCGGGCTGATGCCCCTGGCCCCCAATGCCTCGCAGGCGTCCAGCACCTCCTTGAGCCGCGCGCCAAACGACAGGATCGCCACGCCCTGACCTTCGCGCACCATGCGGCCGCGGCCGATTTCCAGCGGCACGCCCTGTTCCGGCATCTCGACGCCGACGCCTTCGCCGCGCGGATAGCGAAAGGCGATGGGGCCGTCGTCATGCGCCGCGGCGGTGGCCACCATATGCACCAGCTCGGCTTCGTCGGCGGCGGCCATCACCACCATTCCCGGCAGGTTGGCCATGAAGGCCACGTCGAACGCGCCGGCATGGGTGGCGCCATCGGCCCCGACAAGCCCCGCGCGGTCAATGGCGAAGCGCACCGGCAGGCGCTGGATCGCCACGTCATGCACCACCTGATCATAGCCGCGTTGCAGAAAGGTGGAATAGATCGCGCAGAACGGCCGCATGCCGCCCGCCGCGAGCCCGGCCGAGAAGGTCACCCCGTGCTGTTCGGCAATGCCCACGTCGAAGCAGCGGCTGGGATAGCGTGTGCCGAACAGATCGAGCCCGGTGCCATCCGGCATCGCCGCCGTCACGGCGCAGATCCGGCTGTCCCTTTCGGCGGCCTTGATCAGCTCCTGGCCGAAGACCTTGGTATAGGCGGGCGCGTTGGACGGCGCTTTCTTCTGCTTGCCGGTGACGACATCGAATTTCGCGGTGGCGTGGCCCTTGTCGTCGGCGTTTTCGGCCGGGTGATAGCCCTTGCCCTTGCGGGTCAGCGCGTGGATCAGGATCGGCCCGGTGGCCCGTGCCTGCACCGTGCGCAGCACCGGCAAGAGCTGGTTGAGGTCGTGGCCATCGATCGGCCCGAGGTAGGAAAAGCCCAGCTCCTCGAACAGCGTGCCGCCCACCGCCATGCCCTTGATCATGTCCTTGGCGCGCTTGGCACCTTCGCGGAACGGCTCTGGCAGCAGCGAGACCGCGCCCTTGGCCGCGGCCTTGAGATCCTGGAACGGCGCCTCGGCATAAAGCCGCGACAGATACGACGACATCGCCCCCACCGGCGGGGCAATCGACATTTCGTTGTCGTTGAGGATGACGATCATCCTCTTGCCGAGGTGGCCGGCATTGTTGAGCGCCTCGAAGGCCATGCCGGCGCTCATCGCGCCATCGCCGATCACCGCGATGGCATCGCCATGGCCGGTGTCGCAGGCGCCGCCGAGATCGCGCGCCACGGCAAATCCCAGCGCGGCGGAAATCGAGGTCGAGCTATGCGCGGCGCCGAAGGGATCGAAGGGGCTTTCCGAGCGTTTGGTGAACCCCGAGAGCCCGTCTTTCTGGCGCAGAGTGCGGATGCGGTCACGGCGGCCGGTGAGGATCTTGTGCGGATAACACTGGTGCGACACATCCCAGATGATCTTGTCGCGCGGCGCGTTGAACACCGCGTGCAGCGCTACGGTCAGTTCCACCACGCCAAGGCCCGCGCCCAGGTGGCCGCCGGTCTCGCTCACCGCGCTGATGGTTTCCGTGCGCAGCTCATGCGCCAGCCGCACCAGTTCCGCGTCGGAAAAGCGTTTCAGGTCGGCGGGGCCGTGGACAGTATCCAGCAGCGGGGTTTCCGGGCGGTCAGACATGCGCGGCTCCTTGGCCTCTCAATTGTCGCGCGAGATAACGAAGCGGGCGGCCTCGCGCAAGGTTCGGGCCCGGGGCCCGTAAGGCGAAAGCGCGTCGCAGGCTTCGGTGACAAGCTCCTGCGCCCGCAGGCGCGCGGCTTCGAGCCCGAGCAGCGAGACAAAGGTCGCCTTGCCCGCCGCCGCGTCCTTTTGCAGCCGTTTGCCGGCCTTCTGCGCATCGCCTTCCACATCCAAGATGTCGTCGGCGATCTGAAAGGCAAGGCCCAGCGCCTGCGCATAGTGCCGCAAGGGGGCGGTGTCGGCGCGGGCGAGCCGCGCCCCGGCTTCGGCCGACCATTGAATGAGCGCGCCGGTCTTGCCGGCCTGAAGCCGGGTGATTTCCTGAAGGCCGAGCGGCGCATCGGCGCTTTCGGCCGCGATATCAAGCGCCTGGCCCAGCACCATGCCGCGTGCGCCCGCCGCCCGTGCCAGCGAAAGCGCCAGCTCGGCACGGACTTCGGCGTCGGGGTGGCAGCGCCGATCGGTGACCATCTCGAACCCCAGGGTCTGGAGCGCATCGCCGGCCAGCACCGCCGTCGCCTCGTCCCATCTGACATGCACGGTGGGCTGACCGCGGCGCAGATCGTCATCGTCCATGCAGGGAAGGTCGTCATGCACCAGACTGTAGGCGTGTACCGCCTCGATCGCCCCGGCGGGCCAGAGCGCATGGGTCTCGGCGATGTCGTGCAGCCGGGCGCTTTCCATCACCAGAAAGCCGCGCAGCCCCTTGCCGCCCGCGACCGCATAGCGCATCGCCCGGGTCACCGGCAGGTCGTCGATTCCGGCGATCACCAGGTCGAGATGGGCCGAGACGCGCGCGGCGTCGGATTTCAGGGTATCGGTGAACATCCGGGGCGGTCCTCTTGGCGGGCACACGCAGGTGGGGCGGCCTCTGCGGGGCCTCCGGCGTGTGTCGGGCTGGGTGAAGCCGGTGCGCCGGCGCTCAGAGGCCTTCGACGGGCTTGGTGCCGGTGGCATTGCCCTCGGCGTCGGTGGTGATGGCGTGCACCTTTTCCTCGGCGTCCTTGAGCTTTTGTTCGCAGCGTTTCTTCAGCGCCGCGCCGCGCTCGTAGAGCTTGATCGAATCGTCGAGAGCCACGTCGCCCCGTTCCAGCTGGCCGACCACGCGCTCCAGCTCGGCCATGGCCTCTTCGAATGTCAGTTCGTCTACCTTTTTCTCGCTCACGCCGCGGCCTCCTGAAGCGTTTTCACATGGGCGGTGACTGCCTCCGCCAATGCGGCGAGATCATAACCGCCTTCCAGAACAGAGACCACCCGGCCCTCGCAACACTCTTGCGCGACCTGACAGATCTCCTGCGTCAACCAGACGAAATCCTCGGTCGACCAGTTGAGATTGGCCAGCGGATCGTCGCGATGGGCATCGAACCCGGCCGAGATCAGGATCAGCTCCGGGGCAAAGTCGCGCAAACGGGGCAGCACGTCATGGGTATAGGCGTCGCGCATCTCGTAGCCGTCCGAGCCGGGGGCGAGCGGAATGTTGCACACATTGTCATGCGCGCCGCGTTCCGACGGGTCGCCGCTGCCGGGCCAGAGCGGCATCTGCTGGCTGCTGATCAACAGCGCGCGCGGCTCGTCCCAGAGCAGCGCCTGGGTGCCATTGCCGTGGTGAACGTCGAAATCCACCACCGCGACGCGCGCAAGGCCGTGCCGTTCGAGCGCGTGTTTCGCGCCGATGGCGGCGTTGCCGAAGAAGCAAAAGCCCATCGGCGTTTCCTGTTCGGCGTGATGGCCGGGCGGGCGCATGGCGCAAAAGGCGTTTCGCGCGTCACCGGCAAGCACGCGGTCCACCCCTTCGCGCACCGCGCCGACGCCGTGCCAGGCCGCGGCCAGGCTGCCGGGCGATATCCAGGTGTCTGCGTCGAGCTGGTGCAACCCCTCGGCCGGGAGCGCCGCCTCGAGCCGGGCGATGTACCGCTCGGGATGGCAGAGCAGCACATCCTCGCGCCGGCCTTCGGGCGCGGTTTCCACTGCGATGTCGTTCTGGCGGAAGGCGTGCAGGATGTGCTCGAGCCGTGCCACCTGTTCGGGGTGGCCCTGCGGGGTTTCATGCCGCAGCCCGGTCTCATGGGTCAGTACCAGCGTGGTCATGGTCTCTCCTCCCTCTGGGTGGCGGTTTTGCCGATCTGGCAGGTTTCGGGGGCGGGTTGCAAGCTGGGCGTTGCGGGCGGTGGGTTGAAAACTCACCCTACAGGGGTGGCCGGCCGTGGGCTGGGGTGGCAACCTGTTGCGTGGTCATGAAGCGGGCGTGGGGTGGGTGCGCGGCCCTCCGCCGGGTCACAACTCGGCCGTAGGGTGGGGTTGTGAACCCACCATCGCCTGCGGCTCAGTCCGGCGCCAGCATATAGCCCGCGCCGCGCACGGTTTGAAGGTAGCGCGGCTGTTTCGGATCGGCCTCGAGCTTGCGCCGGAGTCGGGTGATCTGCACGTCGACGGCGCGTTCCTGGCTCTGCCCCTTGTCGCGGCCCAGGTCCTCGACCAGCTGCGCGCGGCTCACCGCCTCGCCCGGCCGGGCCGCAAAGATCCGCATCAGCTGGCTTTCTGTGGCGGTCAGGCGCACCGCGTCCTCGCCCTGCCACAGTTCGCCGCGCTCGATGTCGTAGCGCAGCGGCCCGAGCGACAAAAGCTTGGGCATGGCATTGGTCTCCGGCGCTTCCGGCATGCGGCGCAGGATGGCGTTGATCCTGAGCAGAAGTTCCTTGGGTTCGAAAGGTTTGACAAGGTAATCGTCGGCCCCGGCCTCGAGCCCGGCGATGCGGTCTTCGGTCTCGCCCTTGGCGGTGAGCAGCAGGATCGGCGTGGCCGAGTCCTCGCGCAGATCGCGGGTCAGGCTGATGCCGTCTTCGCCGGGCATCATCACGTCCAGCACGATAAGATCGAAATCCAGCCCCGAGAGGATGCGCCGGGCATGGCCGGCGTCCCGCGCGGCAGACACCAGGAAACCGTTGCGAATCAGGAATTTCTGCAACAGCACCCGGATGCGTTCGTCGTCGTCGACGATCAGAAGATGCAAATCCTGCGCGCTCATGTCCTGGGCTCCCGCAGGGCGCGGTAATTGCGCCGCATGTCGGCGTCCATCATCGCCTCGAGCACCTGGCGAAAGCCGGCCACGGCCTCCGGCCCGGCTTTGCGATAGGCGGCGCGCATCCGCGCTCTCTGGGCATCCGACAATTTTGCCTCCAGGGCTTTTCCCTCCTCGGTCAGGTACAGGTGCCGTTCGCGTTTGTCCAACCGGCCGACCCTGCTTTCCACAAGACCGTCCGCGATCAACGTGCGCAACACACGGTTCAGCGATTGTTTCGTGACTCCGAGGATATTCAACAGGTTGTTGACCGTCGTGCCGGGGGCGCAATTGATGAAATGCACCGCCCGGTGATGGGCGCGGCCATAAGACAATTCGTCGAGGATCCGGTCGGGATCGGCGGTAAAGCCGCGATAGGCAAAGAACATCGCCTCAATCCCTTGCCGAAGCTGTTCGTCGGTCAGATAAAGCAGCTGTTCTCCGGTGGGCTCTGCCATGCCTCTCCCTTGTGTACTGGCTCTGTTGGGTCACAGTACGTCAGCCTTGTTGACATTCCAAGTCTCAACTGGTAGCGACTCACAGTTTTTGCGCAATATTATGTCCACACCGGACCAAATCCGCGCAACATATGGAAAATGAAGGGCTTTGGAGGAGCGACATGGCTGGCTCATATGATGATCGCGATGGCAAGATCTGGTTGGATGGCACGCTTGTCGACTGGCGGGATGCAAATGTGCATATCCTGACCCACGGGCTGCATTACGCCAGCTCGGTGTTCGAGGGCGAGCGCGCCTACAATGGCAAGATTTTCGAGAGCCTGCGCCATTCCGAGCGGCTCCTGGCCTCCGGCGCGCTGCTCGACATGCCGGTCCCCTATTCGGTCCTAGAGCTCGAGGCGGCGAAATACGAGGTGCTGAAGGCCAACGGGCTGACCGACGCCTACGTTCGCGTGGTGGCCTGGCGCGGCTCGGGCGAGGACATGGGGGTCGCTTCGGCCAAGAATCCGGTGCGGGTCGCGGTCGCGGCCTGGGAATGGGGCGCCTATTACGGCGATGCCAAGATGAAAGGCGCCAAGCTCGACATTTCCAAGTGGAAACGCCCAAGCCCGGAAACCATCCCGACCTCGGCCAAGGCCGCCGGTCTCTACATGATCTGCACCATGTCCAAGCACGCCGCCGAGGCCAAGGGCTGCTCGGACGCGCTGTTCATGGATTATCGCGGCTATGTGGCGGAAGCGACCGGGGCCAACATCTTCTTTGTCAAGGAAGGCGAGGTGCACACGCCGCTGCCCGACTGCATTCTCAACGGCATCACCCGCCAGACCGTGATCAACATGCTCCGGGACCGTCAGATCAAGGTGCACGAGCGCCACATCATGCCGGAAGAGATGGAAGGCTTCGAGCAATGCTGGCTGACCGGGACGGCGGCAGAGGTGACACCGGTGAGCCAGATCGGCGACTACACCTTCGAGGTCGGCGCGCTGACCCGCGAGATGTCGGACGCCTATGAGAAGCTGGTGCGCAACTGACCGATCGGTCCCGCGCCACCCGCCCCGGCCCCCGCGCCGGGGCCTCCCGCTACAGGCCAGGCGACCGGCCCGGCGCAATGTCCCGGATCAGGTCCGGGGCGCAAGACACTCCGGCCCCTCATTGGAAAGGAGAGCGGTCCCGCCACCCGGCTCCCGCTGGATGACACCGCCGCCGGAAGCTCCGGCAAAAAAAGACCCGGGCCGGGGCCCGGGTCAGTCCAACAGGGAGGAGCATGTGATAACCCGCACATGCAACGGGATCTCTGTCACCTACAAAAGGTGACCGTAACATAGCACTTTATCGCCCTTCGATCTATGCGCCCTTTCAGGCATTGAGCCGATATCCGCCAGATTCGGTTACAAGGAGGCGGGCGTTCGAGGGTTCCGGCTCGATTTTCTGGCGCAATCTGTAGATGTGCGTCTCGAGCGTGTGTGTCGTCACGCCTGCATTGTAACCCCAGACCTCGTGCAGCAGAACGTCGCGTGGCACGACGCCTTCGGGGGCGCGATAGAGGTATTTCAGGATGTTGGTCTCTTTCTCGGTCAGCCGGATCTTCTTTTCGTCTTCGGTCACCAGGGTCTTCATCGCCGGCTTGAACGTATAGGGGCCCAGCGCAAAGACGGCGTCCTCGCTCTGCTCGTGCTGGCGCAGCTGGGCGCGGATACGGGCCAGGAGCACCGGGAACTTGAACGGCTTGGTGACATAATCATTGGCCCCGGCGTCGAGGCCGAGAATGGTGTCGGCATCGCTGTCATGGCCGGTCAGCATCAGCACCGGCGCCTTGACGCCCTGCTTGCGCATCAGCCGGCAGAGCTCGCGGCCATCGGTGTCGGGCAGGCCCACGTCGAGGATGATCAGGTCGAAATGCGAGGCCTTGACCCGCTCCATCGCCTCGGCGCCGTTGGAGGCCTCGAAGACCTCGAAATCCTCGGTGATGATGAGCTGTTCGGCCAGCGCCTCACGCAGGTCGTCGTCATCATCGACAAGAAGCAGGTTCTTGAGCTGTGCCATCTCGGTCCTCCAAATCTCTTCTTCGTGAGATTGGGGCGCAGCCGGCGAGGGGCAAGATTTGCTGCAAGCCGTTCACGCGCTCGTGTGAATATCACCCGGGAGGCGAGGAAATGTTTCAATTCCCGATCATTACCGGCTACATGACAGGCCTGATGACTGGACATTTTGCACCTGACACGGCGGAGCTGATCAACCGCGCCCGCGCCGATCTTCGGATGGGGGTGCCGGTCGTGCTCTGCGGTCACGGCAGCGCCGCGCTGGTGCTTGCGGCCGAAACCATGGGGCCGGCGCGGCTGGCCACCCTGCGGGCGCTGGGCGGGGCGCCGGTGCTGGCGATCACCGGACGCCGGGCCGAGACGCTGAAGGCGCGCCCCTATGACGGCGATGTCGCCCGGCTGCCGCTGCCGGAAGAGGCCGATTGCGCCTGGATCCGCGCCATCGCCGATCCGGCCGATGATCTGCGGACACCGATGAAGGGCCCGCTGTTCGCCTTGCGCGAAGGCGATGCGGCGCTGCACCGGCTGGCGGTGTCGCTGGTGAAATCGGCACAGCTCCTGCCCGCCGCCGTGGTGCTGGAAACCGCGGTCGAGAGCCTGCCGGAAGCCGCGCTGCTCACACGGCTCGAGGCCGGGAGCGCCGGGCCGCTGCTGCTGCGGGCCACCGATCCGCATCCGGTGGTGGCGGCGCGCCTGCCCACCCGGCTGGCCCATGGCGGACGGTTGCACATCTTCCGCCCCGATGATGGTGGGGTCGAGCACTACGCCTTCGAGATCGGCCGCCCGGATCGGGCGCAGCCGGTGCTGGCACGGCTGCATTCCGCCTGTTTCACCGGCGATGTGCTGGGCTCGCTGAAATGCGACTGCGGCCCGCAGCTTCATGCCGCCCTGGCGCAGATGGGCGACGAGGGGCAGGGGGTGCTGCTCTATCTCAACCAGGAGGGTCGCGGCATCGGGCTCGCCAACAAGATGCGCGCCTATTCCTTGCAGGATCAGGGCTTCGACACGGTCGAGGCCAATCACCGGCTGGGCTTCGAGGATGACGAACGCGATTTCCGCATCGGCGCCGATATCCTCAAGGCCATGGGCTTTGCCCGGGTCCGGTTGCTGACCAACAATCCACGCAAGATCGCAATGATGCAGGGCGCCGGTCTCGCGGTGACCGAACGGGTGCCGCTCAAGGTCGGGCTGACCGATCAGAATGCCGCCTATCTCGCCACCAAGGCGGCGAAATCGGGGCATCTGCTGTGATGGTCCTCACCCCGCGCGGGCTGCGCTTTGCCGGAAGGCTCTGGCCCTGCACCATCGGCCGCGGCGGGCTGACCGCGGACAAGCGCGAGGGCGATGGCGCCACCCCGCGCGGCCGGCACCACATCACCGGGCTGCTGTATCGCCCCGACCGGATGGCCCGCCCGGCGCCCTGGGCCGAGCCGATCCGCCCCGGCGATCTGTGGTCCGACGAGCCGCAAGACGAGGATTACAACACTTTGGTCCGCGCGCCTTACACCGGCTCGCACGAGGCGCTGCGCCGCGCCGATCCGCTTTATGACCTGGTGCTGCTGACCGATTGGAACTGGCCCGATGCGACGCCCGGCCGTGGGTCGGCGATCTTCCTGCACCGCTGGCGGCGGCCCGGCTTTCCGACCGAAGGCTGCATCGCCTTCCGCCCCGACCACCTGCGCCAGATCGCGGCACTGGCCGCCCCCGGCACAAGGCTGATCGTGCCCTGAACCCTAGCGCTGCCTGCGCGGCGTGCAGTCGCCGCCGGTGTGACAGGCGATCACCTGTTCGGTCATCTCGGGCGTGGGTCTGGCAAAGGCAAAGCCGCCGCAGGGGGTGATCGTCACCTCCGGGGAGGCGGCGTCGAGATTGACGAAGGCCAGCACCGGATCGCCGCTCTTGGCCCCTGCGCACCACGGGCCGAAACATTGCACGTTCAGCACGATGTCCGCGTCATAGGGATGGATGAATCCGGCGCGGCTCAACGCGTCGCCGGTCAGACGCGCCGGAATTCGGGTGTCGGGCGGAGTGTTGGCCTGATCGGTCATATCGGTCTCGGGCAGCCGCGTCGCGTCAAAGCTCATCCGGCCCAGCACCACCATGTAGCGATCCTCGCTGTCTCTGGCATCCTGGTAGACAGCGGCCACGTCATGCGGCAGGCAGGTCAGCGCCTGCGCCCCGGCGGCCCAGACAAGCAACGGCAGACAAGTCAAGAGACGCATCACTCACCTCTCAAGATAGGGGCGGAACTCCTCGACCACGCGGGCATAGACCTCGCGCTTGAACGGTACGATATGATCGACGAGCCGGTCGTGCGGCAGCCAGCGCCATTCGGAAAACTCCTGATGATCGTCGGCATCCAGCCGCACCTGATCGTCGGTGCCATGGAAACGCATCAGGAACCATTTCTGTTCCTGGCCGCGAAACCGGCCTTTCCAGATATTCGGCACCAGATCATGCGGCAGGTCATAGGGTATCCAGGCCCGGGTTTCCGCCTCCACGGTCACCAGCTCGGGCAGGACACCGGTTTCTTCCTGCAATTCGCGCAGCGCGGCGGCGCGGGCGTCCTCGCCCTTGTCGATGCCGCCCTGCGGCATCTGCCAGGCCGGCATTTCGCTGTCGATCCGCTGGCCGACAAAGGCCTCGCCCGCGGCGTTGACAAGCATCACCCCGACATTGCGGCGATAGGGCAGGCGGGCGATGTCTTCGGGGGTCATGCGGGCCTCGCGGTCACTCGAGATCGCCCCCGGCACGGCGGCCGGGGGCAGAGCAGTTTCACTCGTCTTTCGGACCCAGCGCCGACAGGCCCTTGAGGATGTCGATGGCATAGGCCAGCTGGTAATCCTCTTCGCGCAGCGCGGCGGCGGCTTCGGCCTTGGCGCGGTCGGCTTCGATCTGTTCGATCTCGTCCTCGCTCAGGCTGTCATTGTCGAGCGAGCCGCGCAGGTCGGCCTCGGAACGCGAATTTGGGGTGGTTTCCTCATCCTCTTCGTTGGCCACCCGGCGCGGCTGTTCGACAACGATGTCGGGCGAGACGCCGAGCGCCTGGATCGACCGGCCCGACGGCGTGTAATAGCGCGCCGTGGTCAGCCGCATGGCGCCGTCTCCGCGAAGCGGCATCACGGTCTGCACCGACCCCTTGCCGAAGGATTTGGTGCCGACGACGATGGCGCGGCGGTGATCCTGCAAGGCACCGGCGACGATTTCCGAGGCCGAGGCCGAACCGCCGTTGATCAGCACCACCAGCGGCTTGCCCTCGGCAAGATCGCCGGGCGTGGCGTTGTAGCGCTCGCCGTCCTCGGGGTTGCGGCCGCGGGTCGAGACGATCTCGCCTTTCTCGAGGAAGGCATCCGACACCCGGATCGCCTGGGTCAGCAGACCGCCGGGGTTGTTGCGCAGGTCGAGCACGATGCCGTTGACGTTCTCGAGCCCGCCGGCGGCCGCGATCTCCTCGGCCAGTCCCTCTTCGAGATTGGGCGTGGTCTGATCATTGAAGGTGGTGACACGCAGCACCACGGTCTCGCCTTCAGTGCGGGTGCGCACGGCGGTGAGGGTGATGGTGTCGCGGATGATCGAGACATCGAAGGGCTCGGGCTGATCCTCGCGGACCACGGTGATGATGATCTCGGAGCCGACCGGCCCGCGCATCATCTCGACCGCCTCGTCCAGCGTCAGGCCGAGCACCGATTCGCCATCGACATGGGTGATGAAATCGCCGGCCTCGATCCCGGCGGCATCTGCCGGGGTGTCGTCGATCGGCGACACCACCTTGATGAAGCCCTCTTCCTGGGTCACCTCGATGCCCAGACCGCCGAACTCGCCCCGGGTCTGCACCCGCATGTCGGCGGCGTCATCCGGCGACAGATAGCTGGAATGCGGGTCGAGCGAGGTCAGCATGCCGTTGATCGCGGCCTCGATCAGCTCGCCTTCGTCGACCTCCTCGACATATTGCGCGCGAATGCGTTCGAAGATGTCGCCAAACAGGTCAAGCTGCTCGTAGACATTGCCCGATGAACGCTCTTCCTGGGCCAGCAGCGGGCCGGCAAGCTGGGTGGTTGCGACAATGCCTGCCAGCGTACCGCCGACGGCGGCCATGACGAACTTCTTCATTGGTGTCTTATCCCTTGTCGGTGGTGCGGAACCAATCTTGTGGGTCCACAGGCTGATTCAGCTCTCTGACCTCTATATAGAGCGTTTCCGGGCGGGCGTTTCCAGCCCCATCACCCGATAGTGACACATCCGTCCGCAACTCTCCGCCCATCAGCCCTAGAGGATCGCCCGCCGGCAGGACCTGGCCGGTCTGGCCAAAGACCGCCTCGAGCCCGGCAAAGATGAACAGCGTGTCGGCCTGCGGCTCCAGAATGGCGACCAGCCCGTAGTTCAGGAGCGGCCCGGCATAGCGGATGGTGGCGGCGGTGGGGGTCGTGACCACTGCCTGCGGCCCGGTGGCGATCAGCAGCCCGGGGCGGCGCACACCGGCGGCATCGGCCTCGCCGGCGCGGCGCAGGAGCTGGCCCTGCACCGGCAGCGCCAGCTTGCCCTTGCGGTGGCTGATGTCGGGCAGGCTGCCCGGCGCCTCGTCCTCGGCGATGGTGCTGAGACCGCTGGCAAAACCCTCCAGTGTTTCGGTGGCGGCGATCAGCACGGCGGTCTGCACCGGGTTCTCCACAAAGCGGCGCGGCAGATCGGTACGGTCGGCCACCGCCTTCGACAGCGCGGTGCGCGCCTCCTGCGCACCTTCGAGCCCCTCTTGCAGCTTGGCCGCGGATTGCGCCTGCAACAGCCGCAGCGCCTGCACCTCCTCGAGATCGGCGCGCAAGGCATCGGCGCGGGCCTTCAGCCCCGGCGTCACATCCGACAGCAGCATGCCGGCCCGTGCGGTGCCCGTCGGGCCCGAAGGATGCAGCAGGGTGACCGGCGCCGGCGCCCGCGAAATGGATTGCAGCACGCCCAGAAGCCGCGAGATTTCCTTGTCGCGGGCCTGGAGATCCTCGGTGAGCTGCGCCTCTTTCAACGATGCCGCGCGCATGCCGTCGCGCAGCGCCGCCAGACCGGTCTCATAGCCCTTGACGATTTCGGTCAGCGCCTTGACCCGCTCGCGCCCGCCACGGGCCTCGCTCAGCGCCTGGGCGCTTTCCTCAAGCATGCGCACGGCATCGCGCGCCGCTTCGGCTGTGGTCATCTGCGCCTGCGCCGCCCCGGCGAACAGGCACAGGAGGGTCACGGCGCGCAGGATCATGCCAGCAGGCTTTCTCCGGTCATTTCCTCGGGCGTGTCGAGCGCCATCAGCGCCAGAAGCGTGGGCGCCAGATCGGCCAGCCGCCCGCTCTGCCGCAGCCTGGCCCCCTCGGGCCCGCCGACCAGGATCACCGGCACCGGGTTGAGCGTATGGGCGGTATGCGGCCCGCCGGTCTCGGGGTCGACCATCTGCTCGCAATTGCCGTGGTCGGCGGTCACGATCATCGCGCCGCCGGCCTTGTCCAGCGCCTCGAGCGCCCGGCCGAGGCCGGTATCCACCGCTTGACAGGCCGCCTTGGCCGCCTCCAGATCGCCGGTGTGGCCCACCATGTCGGGGTTGGCAAAGTTCACCACGATCAGGTCATAGCCGGTCTCGATTGCCTTCACGAACTGGTCCGAGACCTCCCCGGCGCTCATTTCGGGCTGCAAGTCATAGGTCGCCACCTTGGGCGAGGGCGCCATGTAGCGGTCTTCGCCCTCTTCGGGCACCTCCTTGCCGCCATTGAGGAAGAAGGTGACATGCGGGTATTTCTCGGTTTCGGCCAGGCGGAACTGCTTCAGCCCCTTCGCCGCGACCCAGGCGCCCAGCGTGTTGACCACGACCTTCTTGGGATAGGCGGCGGCCATGAAGGTGTCATGGGTCTTGGAGTAATCCACCATGCCCAGGATCGAGGCCCATTGCGGCCGGTTGCGGCCGTCGAAGCCGTCAAAGTCATCCTCGCCCACCGCCAGCAGGATCTCGCGCGCCCGGTCGGCCCGGAAGTTGAGGCAGAAGAAGCCGTCGCCATCCCGGGCACCGTCGTAATTGCCGATCAGCGTGGCGGGGATGAATTCGTCGGTCTGATCGCGGTCATAGGCCTCTTTCACCGCCGCCACGGCGGTGCCGGCCTTGTGTTCGGCGGCGCCGCCCACCATGGCGCGATAGGCCTGTTCCACCCGGTCCCAGCGATTGTCGCGGTCCATGGCGAAATAACGCCCGGTGACGGTGCCCACCCGGGCACCCTCGGGCAGCTTCGACACCAGCGTCCGCAGGAAGTCCTCGGCCGATTTCGGCGCCACGTCGCGGCCATCGGTGACCGCATGCACCACCACCGGCACCCCGGCGCTGACGATCATTTCGACGGCGGCCAGCACATGGTCGATATGGCCATGCACGCCGCCATCGGAAATCACCCCCATCAGATGCGCGGTGCCGTCGTGGCCGCGCACGCTCTCGATGAAGGCATGGATCGCCGCGTTGGAAAAGAACGAACGGTCCTCGATCGCGAGATCGATCTGCCCGAGGTCCATCGCCACCACCCGGCCGGCGCCGATATTTGTGTGGCCGACCTCGGAATTGCCCATCTGCCCGCTGGGCAGGCCGACGTCATTGCCATGGGTGGTCAGCGTGGCATTCGGGCAATTCGCCATCAGCCGGTCGAAATTCGGCGTCTCGGCCAGCGCCACGGCATTGGCCTCGGTTTCGTCCCGCAGGCCCCAGCCGTCGAGAATACACAGAACCACGGGTTTCGGAGCAGGCATCAAAGGTTCCTCGTTCTGATCGCGCCCCGGGCGGTGACACCCTGCCACCGAAAGGGGCTTCTTCTCTTATCAAATACGCATCTCGGCCCGTGACACGGGCGCGCGGCTTATTCGGAATAGGTCGGGTGAAACAGGCCGCCGGGCGAGAGCGTGAAGATCTCGGCGCCCTCCGCGGTCACCCCGACCGAATGTTCGAACTGTGCAGAAAGCGACTTGTCGCGGGTCACAGCGGTCCAGTCGTCCGACAGCACCTTGGTCTCGGGACGGCCGAGGTTGACCATCGGCTCGATGGTAAAGAACATGCCTTCCTCGAGCACCGGCCCGGTTCCCGCGCGGCCGTAGTGTAGCACGTTGGGCGGCGCGTGAAACACCGTGCCCAGCCCGTGGCCGCAGAAATCCCGCACCACCGACATGCGCTGGCCTTCGACGAAGCTTTGGATCGCATGGCCGACATCGCCAAAGGTGTTGCCGGGCTTGACCGCCTCGATGCCGCGCATCAGCGCGTCATGGGTCACCTGGATCAGCCGCTCGGCCTTGCGGCTGAGCTTGCCGGCGACGAACATCCGGCTGGTGTCGCCGAACCAGCCATCCTTGATGACGGTCACGTCGATATTGAGGATATCGCCGTCCTTCAGCTTCTTGTCGCCGGGAATGCCGTGGCAGACCACGTGATTGACGCTGATGCAGGAGGCGTGCTGATAGCCCTTGTAGCCGATGGTGGCCGATTTGGTGCCCAGCTCGCCCACCCGCTTCTCGATGAAGGCATCGAGCGCGCCCGTGGTCTGGCCGACCTCGACCAGAGGGGCCACTTCGTCGAGGATCTGGGCTGCGACCCGGCCGGCCTCGTGCATGCCGGCGAAATCCGCCTGTTCATGGATCCGGATCCCGTCGCGCGTCATGCGCCCCTTGTGACGGTTCATGCAATTGCTCCGTAAAAAACGTCTTGCTGGCTGTCTTATGCGTTTGCAGCGTAAAGAGCCAGCCCGCGCGGGACAAGTTCCCGTGCTGCCGCGGTGAGGGGGCGCCGCCGCGATGCAATCAAGAGGTGACCAGAACGCCCATGCCGGCCAGAATCACCCCCGCCCAGATCATCCGGTGGCGAAGATGGCCTTCGCCCAGCAGCAGGCTGCCCGCCAGCACGGTCAGCAGCACGCTGACCTCGCGGGTGGGCGCGACATAGGCCACCGGGGTGAATGTCAGCGCATAGAGCACGAGGATATAGGCCAGTGGATTGAACAGCGCGATGATCACCAGCCCCGCGCGGTGATCGCGCCATTGCAATCGCATGACCGCGCGGCGTTTCAGGGCCATCGGCGCCAGCAGCACCGATCGCGCCACGCTCGAGACGTAATCGAGCAGCAGCGGCGGGATCAGCAGCGCCGAGACCGCATAGGCGTCCCAGACCGTATAGCTGCCGATCAGCCCGCCGGCGGCCAGGCCAAAGAGGAGCGAGGTCGAGATCTGCTGGCCCTTCACGCGCCCGCCGGTTGTCAGCATCAGCACGCCAAAGACGATGCCGACCGCGCCAAGCGCCATCTGCGCGCTGACGATCTCGCCCAGAAAGAGCACGGCAAAGCTGGTGGAGAGCAGCGGTCCGGTCGAACGGGCTGTGGGATAGACCAGCGACAGATCGCCCTTGCGATAGCCGACCTGCAAGAGCAGGAAATAGGCCATGTGCAACGCCGTGCTGCCGGCCAGCCAGATGAGTTGCTGCGGCCCGAAGCTCGGCGCCTGTGACACCAGCACCCAGAGCGCCAGCGGCGCATAGATCACCACCGTCAGCGCCGAGAAAAGCCAGACCAGCTCCGGCCCGCCGCCGATCCGCTTGAGCTGAAAGTTCCAGGTCGCATGGCAGACCGCGGCAGCGAGAACGAGGGCCAGACCAAGAAGAGACATGCAAGACCTCGCCGTCGGAGATGCGGTTACGCCGGAGTGAAATCCATCCGCCCGCCGGGCCGGATAGCCTCGGGCGTCAGTTCGCAGCCCAGTACCATCACCTCGACCCCGGCGGCGCAAGCCTCGACAAAGCCTGCCGCATAGGCCGGGTCGATATCGGCGGCCAGCCGCATCGTGGTGCAATCGTTGCGCTGCACCAGATAGAGCATCACCGCCCGGTGCCCGGCCTGCGCCATCGCGGCAAGATCGGCCAGATGCTTGGTGCCGCGCGCGGTCACGCTGTCGGGAAACTCCGCCATGCCGTTTTCGCGGCTCAGCGTGACCGATTTCACCTCGACATAGCAATCGCGCCGCCCGTCGGCCTGCAACAGGAAATCGATCCGGCTGTTCCGGCTGTATTTCACCTCGGGACGCACCGTCCGGTAGCTTTCGAGCCCCGGCACGCTGCCGGCCTCGAGCGCCCCGCGCAGCGCGCGGTTCGGCACCGAGGTATCCACCCCCACCAGCACGCCCTCGGCGGGCGAGATCAGCCTGAGGCCGTAATCCAGCTTTTTCTTGGGATCGTCGTTGGGCTCGAGCCAGACCCGAAAGCCGGGGTCGGCAAGGCCGAGCATCGAGCCGGGGTTGGCGCAATGGGCCACAACCTCGCGGCCGTCATCCAGCCGGCAATCGGCGAGGAAGCGTTTGTATCGCCGCAGGAGCGTGGCCGGAACAAGAGGGGTTTGAAAGCGCATGCGCCCGGCCTATACCTCTGAAAATCTGCATTCAAGGAGGCCCCGATGGCCAATCCCACCGCCGCCATGCTGGTGATCGGCGACGAGATCCTCTCGGGCCGCACCCGCGACGCCAATATGCATTACCTCGCCGGCGAGCTGACCAAACACGGCATCGACCTCAAGGAGGTGCGCGTGGTCAGCGATGACGCGCCCGCCATCGTCGCGGCGGTCAAGGCGCTCTCGGCGGCGGTCACCCATGTCTTTACCTCCGGCGGCATCGGCCCGACCCATGACGACATCACCGCCGATTGCATCGCCGAGGCCTTCGGCGTGCCTATCGACGTGCGCGAGGATGCCCGCGCGCTGCTGGCCGAGCATTACGCCAATACCGGGCGCGAGCTGAACGCCGCCCGCCTGCGGATGGCCCGCATCCCCGATGGCGCGACCTTGATCGACAACCCGGTGTCGATCGCGCCGGGCTTTCTCTTGGGCAATGTGCATGTCATGGCCGGCGTGCCCAGCGTGTTTCAGGCCATGGTCGCCTCCGTCCTGCCGACGCTCACGGGGGGCGCGCCGCTGCTGAGCCAGACCCTGCGGGTGCAGCGCGGCGAAGGCGATATCGCCGGGCCGCTGGCGGCGCTGGCGGAGGAATTCGACGACCTGTCCTTCGGCTCCTATCCGTATCAGCAGAACGGGGCCTATGGCGCCAATATCGTGATCCGCGCGCAGGACGGGGCGAGGATCGATCTGGCGATGACCCGGCTCAAGGCGCTGTTTTCCGAATGAGGCCCGGCGCCGATCAGCTGATGGCGCTTTGCGAGGCGACATGGCCCCCGGCGCGCAGCTTTGCCAGCGGGGCCTTCCTGCTGCGCGATGGCGCCGGCGGCGGCAAACGTGTCTCGGCGGCGACGCTTCTGCCCGGCGCCAGCTGGTCCGAGGACGATCGGCTGCGGGCCGAGCAAGAGATGCGCGCGCTGGGCCAGCAGCCGCTGTTTCAGATAAGGGCCGGCGAAGAGCGGCTCGATGCCACGCTCGAGGCCGCCGGTTACCGGATCGTCGATCCGGTCAATCTCTATGTCGCCCCGGTGCAGGATCTGACCGACCGGCCCATTCCCCCGGTCACCACCTTCTGCATCTGGGAGCCGCTGGCAATCATGCGCGAACTCTGGGCCGCGGCGGGCATCGGCCCGGAACGGCTGGCGGTGATGTGGCGCGCCACCTGCGACAAGACCACCATCCTGGGCCGGATCGAGGACAGCCCCGCTGCCACCGCCTATGTCGGGCTGGTTGAGGGGCTGGCCATGCTGCATGCGCTCGAAGTTGTCCCGGCCAAGCGCCGCAAGGGACTGGCGCAGTGGATGATGCGGCAGGCGGCGGTCTGGGCGGCAGACCGCGGCGCCACGCATCTGTCGGTGCTCTGCACCGAGGCCAACACCGGCGCCAATGCGCTTTACGCCGGCATGGGCTTTGCCTGCGTCGGCCATTATCACTACCGGATCGCCGAAGCCTGACGCACAACCGCCCCCCGACAGCATCGAGGGGCGGAGAAGTCATCTGTCTGACCGGTCAGATCCAGTACATCGGCGCGCCGTAGTGCTCATGCACCCGCTGCTCCCAGGCGCGGTCGCGGTGCCAGTCGCTGGTCCGCTCCGGTGCGCCCTTGACCTCGGCTTCGGTCAGATCGGTGGTAAACCCATCGCGGCTGACGTCATAATTGAGCTTGCCCCAGGGCACCGGGTGGTGTTCTTCGCCAAGCCCGAGAAAGCCGCC
This sequence comes from Marinovum sp. PR37, assembly GCF_028807375.1. Lineage (NCBI taxonomy): Bacteria > Pseudomonadati > Pseudomonadota > Alphaproteobacteria > Rhodobacterales > Roseobacteraceae > Marinovum > Marinovum sp. PR37. The sequence goes on from NZ_JARAML010000018.1 coordinate 67,010, forward strand.
AAAACCCATGACCGCATAGGCCACCTTGCCGGATTCCTTGTCGATCATCAGGTGATCGATCGTGCCGATATGCGTGCCATCGCGGCTGTAGACGGCGGTGCCGTTCACGTCGGACGAGGACACAAGACTGTGGTTCCCTTCGGTACTCATCACTAATTCCTCCAATCGGTGTGCAGAAGAAACCGCCGAGCGCCGCGGATGTTCCGACGTGGTGCTCCGCCACGGCGGATACTCGCCCGGCGTCACGGCGGCGAAAAGCCAGCCGAGACCGGGAGTTGAATGCCCGCGCGTTTTGCGATTTGCTGCGTCGGGCACCAAACAGGCACGCAACCGGAGCCCTGCCCATGTCCGCCTCTGACCAGCCCACAGCGCTCGACCTTCCGATGGTCGATCCGCTGCCCGACGAGACCCGCAAATATTTCGATGTCTGCGAAGACAAGCTTGGCATGGTGCCCAATGTCCTGCGCGCCTATGCCTTCGACATCGACAAGCTCAACGCCTTTACCGCCATGTACAACGACCTGATGCTGGCCGGCAGCGGGCTGAGCAAGCTCGAGCGGGAAATGATCGCCGTGGCGGTGTCGTCGATCAACAAGTGTTTCTATTGCCTCACCGCCCACGGTGCCGCCGTGCGGCAGCTGTCCGGCGATCCCGAGCTGGGCGAGCTGATGGTGATGAACTGGCGCGCCGCCGATCTCGACAAGCGCCAGACTGCGATGCTGGAGTTTGCCGAAAAGGTGACCAAGGCCAGCGCCGAGATCGCCGAGGCCGACCGGCAGGCGCTGCGCGACGCCGGCTTCTCGGATCGCGACATCTTTGACATCGCCTCGGTCGCCGGGTTCTTCAACATGTCGAACCGCGTGGCCAGCGCCACCGACATGCGGCCCAACCGCGCCTATCACGCGATGGCGCGCTGAACTTGCGGGCGCTCGCGCTCATCGCCTGTTGCCTGGCGGGGCCGGCCGTGGCGCAAGACCTTGGGCTGCCGGCCGGGGCGGTGCTGACCTACGAGGAAAAGCGCGATCCGGGGTCTTATGCGCTGCCGACGGGAGCCTTTGCCGAGGGCGCGATTCCGGCCGAGGTGATCGAGGGCGCGGTGCTGCGGCAATCCTACCGGGTGCCGGGGGACATCCGCACCACGCTGCAACTGCTGGCGCCGCTGAGGACACAGATTGCCGCGTCGGGCTATGACATCCAGTTCGACTGCAAGACCCGGCGCTGTGGCGGCTTTGATTTCCGTTTCGGCACCGAGGTGCTGCCCGGCCCGGGCATGTATGTCGATCTCACCGATTTCCGCTTTCTCGCCGCGCGTCACCCCGATGGCGGCGCGGTTTCGGTACTGGTCTCGCGCAGTGCCGCGGCGGGCTTTGTCCAGATCATCCGGGTCGGCGATGCGGCCGAAGGCGGGGTCAGCGCCGCGCCGGGGCCGGTGGCGCCGACCCCGGCGGGCGACAGCGGGCAGATTGCCAGGCAGCTCGAAAGCCTCGGCCGGGTCGTGCTCGCTGATCTGTCGTTTCAGACCGGTTCCTCGGCGCTGGGCGAGGGGGATTTCGACAGCCTGACCACGCTTGCGCGCTATCTCGCGGCCTTTCCCAACCGGCGGATCGCACTGGTCGGCCATACCGACGCGGTGGGCTCGCTGGACAACAACATCGCGCTGTCGCGCCAGCGGGCGATGTCGGTGCTGGACCGGCTGGTGCGCGAGCACGGCGTCGACCGCGACCAGCTCGAGGCCGGCGGCATGGGCTATCTGGCGCCGCTGACCAGCAACCTGACAGCCGAGGGCCGCGAGGCCAACCGAAGGGTCGAGGCGGTGCTTGTCTCGACCGAATGACGCCGGCCGACCTGCCGTGACGTTACCCGGGTAAGGCGAGTCGACTTGCGATATTCGAAGCGCTTTCAGGGGAATATATCTGCCAAGCTTCCCGTGAAAAGTGTCGCAAGTGTGCGCCATATCATCCGGGACCGCAAATTTCCCGCGCTAGGTTTTGACCTGACTGCAAGGGGCGCGGCCCCGTGATTCGCGAGGGACGACGTCAGTTGGACATGAGAATGACAGAGCTTTCCATGGGCTTGACCGTCGAAGAACGCGCCGCCCTGGCTACCGCCTATTCCGCGGCGCTGTCCTATCGGTCGAACCTGCCGCATCAGCCGGTGCGGCCCAGCGTCGGGCTGGACGAGGCGGTGGCGCGGTTTCGCCAGCCTCTGAGCGAAACGGGAGAGCCTGCGCCGCAGGTGATTTCCGGGATCACCGCCGGCGCCGACGGCGCGTTACACGCAATGACCGCGCCGGGCTTTTTCGGCTATGTCCTGGGCGGCTCGCACCCGGTGGGCGTGGCGGCGGATGCGCTGGTGTCGGCCTGGGGGCAGAACGCCGGCTCGGCCAGCGAAACCCCGGCGATCACCGGCATGGAGCGCACGCTCTGCGACTGGCTGGTCGATCTCTTCGGCCTGCCGCAAGGCACCGGGGCGGGGCTTGTCACCGGCGCCAGCGCGGCGAATTTCTCGGGGGTGCTGGCGGCGCGGCATGCGCTGCTGGCGGCACAGGGCTGGGATGTGGAACAGGACGGGCTGATCGGCGCGCCGGCGATCCCGGTGCTGATCGGCGCGGAGGCGCATTCGGCGGTAAGCGCGGCGCTGCGCTATTCCGGGCTTGGCGCCGGCCGAGCCCGGCGGGTGGCGACCGACGATCAGGGCCGCATCGACCCGGCGGACTTTGCCGAGAAACTGGCGCAATGCGAGGCGCCGCCGCTGGTCATCCTGCAAGCCGGCCAGATCAACACCGGCGCCTTCGATCCCTTCGAGGCGCTGATCGCGCAGGTCCATGCGCGGGGCGGCTGGGTCCATGTGGATGGCGCCTTCGGCCTCTGGGCGGCCGCGGTGCCGGAGCTGGCGCATCTCTGCGCCGGGGTGGCGCGGGCCGACAGCTGGGCCGTCGATCTGCACAAGGGGCTGAGCGCGCCGTTCGACGCCGGCGTGGTGCTCGTGCGCGACCGGGCGGCGCTGGTGGCGGCAATGTCGGCGCGCGGCGCCTATCTGCCGAGCCGGAATGACGACTGGGAGCCGTCCGACAGCACGCCGGAGCTGTCGCGCCGCGCCCGCGGGGTGCCGAGCTATGCCATTCTGCGCCATCTCGGCCGCTCCGGCCTCAGCGCGCTGATCCTGCGGCATCACCAGCTGGCGGCGCGGATTGCCTGCACGGTGGCGGCCGAGCCGGGGCTGACCGTGCTCAACGACGTGGTGTTCAACCAGGTGGCGCTTTGCTGCGGTGCCGGGGCCGAGGGCGACCGGCAGACCGAGGCCGTGCTGCGCGAGGTCCAGGCGCGGGGGCGGGTCTATCCCTCGCATGGCGTCTGGCGCGGGCGGCAGATCATTCGCATCTCGGTCTCGGGATATGCCACCCAGGCCGAACATGCCGACCTGGCGGCGCACGAGATCATCACGGCCTGGCGCGGGCTGCACGCCGGCTGAGGGCCGGCGGCTTTGCCTCCCGGACCCCCTACGGTTTTATTCAACAGAAGAAGCAGGGGGCGCCTTGCGGCAGAGGCCGGGGAGCGGCCGGTTGCGACGGCTTGTTGCGTGCTGATGGTTGAAGTCCCCCCCGGCCTAAGCCAATGTCGGCGGCAACAGGCGCAAGGACGGGGATCGGCATGGCGGGCAGCGACAGAAACAGGGCGGTGCAGACCCCCGAGCTTGGCAGCGAGACATTCTTTACCGATGCCGACAAGGCGGTCGACCAGCTCTGTATGCTCTATGAGAAGGCCACCGCCTTTCTGGCCGATGCCTTTCGCCGGGCGATGGTCGAGGGGCAGCCGGCCACGCGGTATCGCGCCTTCTATCCCGAGGTGCGCATCACCACCACCAGCTTTGCCCATGTCGACAGCCGGCTGAGCTTTGGCCATGTCTCGGCGCCCGGCACCCATGCCACCACGGTGACGCAGCCGCGGCTGTTCCGGCGCTATCTGCGGCAGCAGATCCACCTGCTGATGGAAAACCACGGCGTGCCGGTCTGTGTCGCGGTGTCGGACACGCCGATCCCGGTGCATTTTGCGGTTGCCGCCCAGACCGATGTGACCGTGCCGCAGGAAGGCGCGGCCGAGTTCATCCTGCGCGATGTCTTTGACGTGCCCGATCTGAGCACCACCAACGACGACATCGTCAATGGCACCTATGACACCGCGCCGGGCGATCCGGCGCCGCTGGCGCCCTTTACCGCGCAGCGGATCGATTATTCGCTGGCCCGGCTGGCGCATTACACCGCCACCGACCCCGGGCATTTCCAGAATTACGTGCTGTTCACTAACTACCAGTTCTATGTCAGCGAGTTCGAGGCCTTTGCCCGCGCCATGCTGGCCGATCCGGACAGCGGCTACACCAGCTTTGTCTCGACCGGAAATGTCGAGATCACCGCCGCCGATCAGGAGATTCCGCCGACGCTGAAACAGCCGCAGATGCCGACCTATCACCTCAAGCGGCCGGGTGATGCGGGTATCACCCTGGTCAATATCGGCGTTGGCCCGTCGAACGCCAAGACCGCCACCGACCACATTGCCGTGCTGCGGCCGCATGCCTGGCTGATGGTGGGCCATTGTGCCGGCCTCAGGAACACCCAGGCCTTGGGCGATTTCGTGCTGGCGCATGCCTATCTGCGCGAGGACCGGGTGCTGGACGACGATCTGCCGGTCTGGGTGCCGATCCCGGCGCTGGCCGAGATCCAGATCGCCCTCGAAGAGGCGGTGGCCGAGGAGACCCAGCTCAAGGGCTACGACCTCAAGCGGATCATGCGCACCGGCACCGTGGCCAGCGTCGACAACCGCAACTGGGAGTTGCGCGATCAGGAGGGACCGGTGCAGCGGCTCAGCCAGTCGCGCGCCGTGGCGCTCGACATGGAGAGCGCGACTATCGCCGCCAACGGCTTTCGCTTCCGGGTGCCGTACGGCACGCTGCTCTGTGTCTCGGACAAGCCGCTGCATGGCGAATTGAAGCTGCCGGGCATGGCCAGCGCCTTCTATCAGACTCAGGTCGCGCGGCATTTGCGCATCGGAATCCGGGCGATGGAACGGCTGCGTGAGATGCCTTTGGAGCGGATTCACAGCCGGAAATTGCGGGCTTTCGACGAAACCGCCTTTCTGTGACGTTGGGTCAACCGGCAAAACCCCATATTTTTAAGGCCCGACGTGCCACTAATCGTTGTGTCCCCCCGCAACATGACGTTTAATGCGTCCGATGAGGCCCAAGTGCTGGGCAGACTGAAGGAGACCAGAAAATGGCAAAACCGTTGACCAAGACCCAGCTCGTTGCGGCTCTGGCAGAAGAACTCGATTCCGACAAGAAAGCCGCGACCGCGGCGCTCGACGCGGTGTGCAACATCATCACCCGCGAAGTGGCCGGCGGCGGCGCGGTGACCCTGCCGGGTGTCGGCAAGTTCTATCTGAAAGAGCGTCCGGCGCGGATGGTGCGCAACCCCGCCACCGGTGAGCAATTCCAGAAAGAGGCGGACAAGGTCGTCAAGGTGACCATCGCCAAGGCTCTGAAAGACAGCGCCAACGACGAGTGATCCGCCGTTCGGCGCCCGGGGCGCCAACCGGAGAATTTTGAATGGCCGGCGCCCCTCGCGCTGGCCATTTTTCGTCTTGACCTTCCAGCGGTGGCCATAGGTTTCTGGGAACCCGACCCCCGCGAAAGGACGCCACCCATGCCGCATGATCATGGCCATGCCCATCTCGACCCCGGCTCCGGCGACCGGCGGGTGGCGATTGCGATCTGGGCCAATGCGGCGCTGACCCTGGCGCAGATCCTCGGCGGGCTCCTTTCCGGCAGCCTCGCGCTGATCGCCGATGCATTGCACAACCTGTCGGACATGGCCGCGCTGGTGATCGCCTTTGCCGCGCGCAAGATCGCCCGGCGGCCGGCCGATGCGCGGATGACCTTTGGCTATGGCCGGATCGAGGTGGTGGCGGCGCTGATCAATTATACCACGCTGATCCTTGTCGGGGCCTACCTGATCTACGAGGGCGGGCTGCGGCTGATCGATCCGCCGGCGGTGGCGGGCTGGACCGTGGTGATCCTGGGCGGTCTGGCGCTGCTGGTCGATGCGCTGACCGCCGGGCTGACCTGGAGCATGCAGAAACACAGCGTCAACATCCGCGCGCTGTTCCTGCACAACCTGTCCGATGCCCTGGCTTCGGTGGCGGTGATTGTCGGCGGCACGCTGATCCTGCTCTATGATCTGCGCTGGGTCGATCCGGCGATCACCATCGGCATCGCGCTTTATATCCTCTACCTCGCCCTGACCGAGATCGGCGGCCCGATCCGCACCCTGATGCTGGGCAGCCCGCCCGAGATCGACGCCGCCGAGGTGATCGCGGCGCTTCAGGCCACCGACGGCGTCGAGGATGTGCACCATGTCCATCTCTGGCAGATGCAGGAGGATGCGGCGGCGCTCGATTGCCATGTGGTGCTGACCGCAGCCGGTTGGGGCCGGCTGGAGGCGATCAAGTCCGAGATCAAGGCGCGGCTGGCGGCGCGTTTCGACATCACCCATTCCAGCCTGGAATTCGAACATGAGGCGCGCTGCGGCCGCGATGCCCGTCTTTACGGCCACGGCTGAGGCCGCGGCGCCGCAAAACGCTTGCCTTTTGACGCCGGATCGCCAATCTGGCCGCGGGCCGGGCGATGGCGTCGCCCCTCAGGGCCTTTCCCCAAATTCCTGAACGCCGGGAGCTTTCCTTGACGAGGAGGGTCGCCATGACGGCACGTCCTGATTTCTATCGGTTTCACAACGGCCAGAAGGCCCCGCTGCAATTCTCCGAGGCGGAATACGAGGCCCGGCTGGCGGGGCTGCGCGCCCGCATGGCCGATCTCGGCTGCGAGGCGGCGGTGCTGACCTCGATGCACAATGTCAGCTATTACAGCGGGTTCACCTATTGCGCCTTTGGCCGGCCTTACGCTCTGGTGGTCACGCCGGAAACCAGCGTCACGATCAGCGCCGGCATCGACGCCGGCCAGCCCTGGCGCCGGTGTCACGGCGACAACATCACCTATACCGACTGGCAGCGCGACAATTACTGGCGGGCGATCCTTTCGGTCACCGGTCCGGGGCGTGCGCTGGGCTATGAGAGCGACCACCTGACGCTCTTGCAGATGGGCAAGCTCGAGAGCTTCCTGCGGCCGGCGCAGATGGTCGATCTCTTTGACACGACGATGCGGCAGCGGATGATGAAAAGCCCGGCCGAGATCGCGCTGATCCGCGCCGGGGCGGCGGTGGCCGATGTCGGCGGCTATGCGATCCGCGAGGCGGTCAGGCCCGGCGCGCGTGAGATCGAGGTCGCCATGGCCGGGCGCGATGCGATGGAACTGGAGATCGCTCGGCGCTTTCCAGAGGCGGAATATCGCGACACCTGGGTCTGGTTCCAGTCGGGGCTCAACACCGACGGGGCGCACAACCCGGTGACCGCGCGGGCCTTGCAGCGCGGCGATATCCTGTCGCTGAACACCTTTCCGATGATCTCGGGTTATTACACCGCGCTGGAACGGACGCTGTTCGTGCAGGAGGTCGATGCCGCTTCGCTGGCGCTCTGGCAGGCCAATGTCGGCGCGCATGAGCTGGGGATCTCGCTGCTCCGGCCGGGGGCGCGCTGTTCCGAGGTGACCGAGGCGATCAACCGGTATTTCGAGGAGCGCGACCTGCTGCAATACCGGACCTTCGGCTACGGTCATTCCTTCGGCGTGCTGAGCCATTACTACGGCCGCGAGGCGGGGCTGGAGCTGCGCGAGGATATCGACACGGTGCTGGAGCCGGGGATGGTGATCTCGATGGAGCCGATGCTGACGATTGCCGAAGGCCAGCCCGGGGCCGGGGGCTACCGAGAGCATGACATCCTGGTGATCACCGAGGACGGGAACGAGAACATCACCGGCTACCCCTATGGGCCGGAATTCAACGTGGTGGGTTAGGTCGCCCCGCGCCCCGGCCCCCGCGCCGGGGCCTCCCCGTTGGCCGCGAGGTCCCGGGACGGGGACGGTTCGAATGGCGGACCAATGGACGACAGGTTCACATCAGCCGCTCCACGCCCCGGCCACCGCGCCGGGGCCTCTCCGTTGGCCGCGAGGTCCCGGGTCGGGCCCGGGGCGGGGACGGTTCGGGTGTCGGGCCAAGGGGTCACATGTTCACATCCGCCGCTCCACGCCCCGGCCCCCGCGCCGGGGGCTCTCCGTTGGCCGCGAGGTCCCGGGTCGGGCCCGGGACGAGGACGGTTCGGGTGTCGGGCCAAGGGGTCACAGGTTCACATCAGCCGCCCCGCGCCCCGGCCCCCGCGCCGGGGCCTCTCCGCTGGCCGTAAGGTCCCGGGTCAGGCCCGGGACGGTTCGAATGTCGGGTCAAAGGGCGACATGCACCTTTCAGGACCCGCACCCCGAACGTGCCGGCAATCAGCCCATATGGCCCATTTTCGAACGTGCCTTGCCGCGCTCGAGGCCCAGCTGGCGTTCGCGCCAGATGATCAGAACCCCGGCGGCGATCACCACCAGCGAGCCCCAGATCGTCGCCGCGGTCGGGATCTCGGCGAACAGCAGATAGCCCGCCGCCACCGCGAACAGCATCTGGCTGTAATCGAAGGGCGCCAGCACCGAGGCCGGCGCAAAGCGATAGGCCGAGGTCACCAGGATCTGCCCGATCCCGCCGATCACCCCGGCGGCGACCAGCATCGCTGTCTCGGTGGCATTCGGCACGGTCCAGCCGAAGGGCAGGGTGAAAAGCGAAAAGCCGGTGGCGGTGAGCATGAAGTAGAACACCACCGCCGCCGCATCCTCGGATTGCACCAGCCGGCGGATATGCACCTGGGCCAACGCCCGCAGCCCGGCCGAGATCAGCGCCACGATGGCGCCGATGGTGGCCAGCCTGTCGGCGGTGCCGTCAAGGCTCAGCCGCGGCCAGAGGATGATCATCACCCCGATCAGCCCGATCGCCACCGCGCTCAACCGGAACAGCCGCACCTTTTCGCCCAGCAGAAGCGCCGCAAGGATCACCGTCATCAGCGGCGCGGCAAAGCCGATGGCGGTCACCTCGGGCAGCGGCAACAGGCCCAGCGCGGCAAAGCCCAGCCCCATCGACGACACGCCGATCACCCCGCGCCAGACATGGCCCATGACATTGGCGGTGCGCAATCCGGTGCGCAGCTCGCCGCGCGCGACCAGCCAGATCAGGATCACCGGGATGGAAAAGGCCGAGCGAAAGAAGACGGCTTCGCCGGGCGGCACCGCGTCCGAGGTTGCCTTGATGAGAACGGCCATGATCGTGAACACGGCAAGAGCGGAAATTTTGAGCGCGATACCGCGACTGATGAACATGGCGGCAGTTAGCCCTCGTCTTCGTCGAAGGTCAATGGCCACGGCCTCCGGGCGGAGTTTTGTCACCAAGGCGTCTTTGCTCCGTCATTCCAGCGTTACATCGCCGGCGCAGGAGATCTGCGACATTGTCCTACCAGGAGACGTTTCATGGGCTTTCGCAGCATCTGTCTGACTTCCGTCCTCGCGCTGAGCGCCGGGTCGGCCATGGCCGAGATGAATTTCAACCGCGTTGCATCCTTTCCGGTCATCGCCAACATGGCTGCGGGGGAAGACACCGGCCGCGAAAGCTCGCCGGAGATCATCGACGTCACCGCCGACGGCATGACGCTGGTCTATACCGACAGCCCGCTCGAGGTGATCGGCCTGATCGACATCACCGAACCTGCCAATCCGCAGCCCAAGGGCAATATCGCGGTCGGCGGCGAACCGACTTCGGTGGCGGTGATCGGCACCACCGCCTTTGTCGGCGTGAACACCTCGGAGAGCTACACCGCCCCGTCGGGCCGGATCGCGGCGATCGACACCGCCAGCGGCACCGAGATCGCCACCTGCGATCTCGGCGGTCAGCCCGACAGCCTCGCCAAGGCGCAGGACGGCTCGTTTGTTGCGGTCGCCATCGAGAACGAGCGCGACGAAGACCTTGATGGCGGCAGGCTCCCGCAGATGCCCGCCGGCACGCTGGCCCTGGTCAATGTCACCGAGGGGCGCCTCGATTGCGGCTCGATGCGGTTTGTCGATCTGACCGGCCTGGCCGAAGTTGCCGGCGAGGACCCCGAGCCGGAATATGTCTCGATCAATGCCAAGGGCGAGATCGTGGTGACCCTTCAGGAAAACAACCACATGGTCGTGGTGTCGAAAGAGGGTGAAATCCTGTCGCATTTCTCGGCCGGCACGGTGGATCTCGACGGCATCGACGCCACCGACGAACGCGGCGCGCTGATCTTTAGCGAAAGCCAGAAGGCCCGCAAGCGCGAGCCCGACGCGGTGGCCTGGATCGACGAGGACCACTTTGCCACCGCCAACGAAGGCGATTATCAGGGCGGCGCGCGCGGCTGGACGATCTTTCACAAGGATGGCACCGTCGTTCATGAAAGCGGCACCAGCTTCGAACAGGCGATCATCCAGATCGGCCATTACCCCGACAAGCGCTCCGACAGCAAAGGCGTGGAGCCGGAATCCGTGACCTTCGGCCGATTTGGCGAGACGCCTTTTGTCTTTGTCGGTGCCGAGCGTGCCTCGGTGGTCGGCGTCTATGACGTGACCGACCCGGCCGCTCCGGTGCTGAAACAGCTGCTGCCCTCGGGGGTCGGCCCGGAAGGATACGTCGTCATTCCCGAGCGCAACCTGCTGGTCTCGGCCAATGAATCCGACCTGATCGAAGATGGCGGCGCCCGCGCGCATGTCATGCTCTTCGAATACCAGGAGGGCGCGGCGCAATATCCGCATCTCACTTCCGAAGGCATGGCGACGCTGACCGGCTGGGGCGCGATCTCCGGCATGGTCGCCGGCGACGGCAAGACGATCCATGCGGTCAACGACAGCTTCTATGGCTACCAGCCGACGATCTACACCATCGACGCCGGCCAGACCCCGGCGCGGATCACCGCCGCGATGCAGGTCACCCGTGCCGGGCGCGTGGCGCAGAAACTCGACCTCGAAGGCATCACGCTGGACGGAGAAGGCGGCTTCTGGCTGGCTTCCGAAGGGCGCAGCGACCGGCTCATCCCGCATGCGCTTTATCACGTGACCGCCAAGGGCGAGATCGACCGGGAAATCGGCCTGCCGGCAGAGCTGATGGCGGTGGAGCGGCGCTTCGGCTTCGAAGGTGTGACCCGTGTCGGCGACACCCTGTGGATGGCGGTGCAACGCGAATGGAAGGACGACCCCGAGAATCACGTGAAACTGGTGGCCTACAATACCGAGACCGGGGATTGGGGCGCCGTGCTCTATGAGAAGGCCGCGCCCGAGACTGGCTGGGTCGGGCTGTCGGAAATCACCGCTTTCGGTGATCATGTCTATGTGGTGGAACGCGACAACCAGCACGACGACCGCGCGGTGACCAAGAAGATCTATCGCATCGCCCTGTCCGAGATGCAGCCGGCGCCGCTGGGCGGCCCGCTGCCCGTGGTGGCCAAACAGGAGGTCCACGACCTGATCCCCGATCTGAAATCGACAGGCGGCTATGTGCTCGACAAGGTCGAGGGCCTGGCGATCACCGAAGACGGCGAGATCTTCGTCTCGACCGACAACGACGGGGTCGACGATCATTCCGGAGAGACCATGTTCTTTTCGATCGGCGGCGCGATGTAGGTCGCGGCTGACGCGCGACACCGGCAGCGGGAGAGCCCAGGCTCTCCCGTTTGCATTTGGGGGCTGGGCTCCCGATCTCCGGCCGGGCTTGGCGCGGCGGTCGAAGGCTGGCACTGTGGCGCCAGACAGAAGGAGGCCCGAGATGTCCGTCACCGAAATTCGCCCCAACATGCAGCATTGGCAGGAGCGCGTCGATCTGGCCGCCGCCTTTCGCTGGACCGCCCGGCTCAACATGCATGAGGCCGTGGCCAATCACTTCAGCCTCGCGGTCGATGACCAGGGCACGCGGTTCCTGATGAACCCGAACCAGATGCATTTCGCCCGCATCCGGGCCAGCGACATGATCGAGGTCGATCTGGACGACCCTACGGCGCAGGAAGGGCCGGATGCGCCGGATCCGACCGCCTGGGGGTTGCATGGCGGGCTGCACCGGCACTGTCCGCAGGCGCGCTGCGTCATGCATGTGCATTCGATCTTTGCCACCGTCCTGGCCAGCCTGGCCGACAGCCGGCTGCCGCCGATCGACCAGAACTGCGCCACCTTCTTTGGCCGCTACGTGATCGACGAAGGGTATGGCGGGCTGGCCTTCGAGGACGAGGGGGAGCGCTGCGCCCGGCTCTTTACCGATCCGAAGCAGAAGGTGATGATCATGGGCAACCATGGTGTGCTGGTGATCGGCGCGACCGTCGCCGATACCTTCAACCGGCTGTATTACTTCGAGCGGGCCGCCGAGACCTATATCCGCGCCTTGCAGACCGGCCGGGAGCTGCGGGTGCTCTCCGACGCGGTGGCGGACAAGGTGGCGCGCGAGGTCGAGACTTATCCCGAGCAGGACATTCGGCATTTCGCCGAGCTGAAGGCGATCCTCGATAGCGAGGGTTCGGATTACGCGGCATGAGCCTGTCGCGCTTCATCGCCGCGCAGGATGGCATCTGGGAGCAGGCGCTGGGCGAGTTGCAGGCCGGGCGCAAGCGGAGCCACTGGATGTGGTTCATCTTTCCGCAACTGGCCTCGCTCGGCCGTTCGGCCAAGGCGCAGCGTTACGGTCTCGCCGATCTGGCCGAGGCGCGGGCTTATGCGGCGCATGCCGTGCTTGGCCCGCGGCTGCGCGAGGCGGGCGCCGCGGTGCTGGCCCATCGCGGGCGCGCGGCAGAAGAGATCCTGGGCGGGATCGACGCCCTCAAGCTGCGCTCCTGCGCCACGCTGTTCGAACGTGCGGACCATGGCAGTGACGTGCATGCCCGGCTGATCGATAACTTTTACGGCGGCGACCGCTGCCCCCTGACGCTGGCAGAGATCGGCGCGGCCTAGCCGGGGGCCGGTCAGCCCGGCCGCAGCCCGGTTTCCACCAGCATGCCGCGCCGCTTGGCCTCGTAATAATAGCCGCGCGCGTACCATTTGATCGCCGTCGCCTCGCTGCCGTCTGACAGGAGCCAGGCACCGCGCAGGTATTTGCCGGCATATTGCAGGTTGGTATCGGCATCGAGCAGGTCGGCGGGTTTGCCGCGAAATCCCATGGTGCGCGCGGTCTGCGGCAGGATTTGCAGCAGGCCCCAATAGGGCCCGTTGCGCGCCCAGGGCCGGTGCGTGCTCTCGCGGATCGCCAGCTTGTGCAACAGCGTGCGGGGGATCTCGTAGTGATCGGCCCATCTGTTGATCTTCCGGCGCAGCTCGGGCGTCTCGTTGGGATGGAGCGGCGGGTTGAAGGCGGCGGGCGGCGCGGGTTCTGGCGCGCGTTGGCGGCCACAGGCGGCGAGGCTGGCAAACGCGCCGAGAAGCAGCGCGCGGCGGGAGAGGTGGGGCATCCGGACGACTCGGTCAGTGGCAGATGGCGCGAGCCTAGCGAGGCCGGGGCAAGGTTGCATCCTCCCGCCGGAAAGCTGCGCGGACCGCCGCCGAAACGCTTGCCTTCGGGCGCCGCTGCGGACAGGTTGCGCGCATGACACACACGCTTTTGTCTTTTGGCCATGGCTACAGCGCCCGCGCCCTTGCCCCTCTGCTTCTGGCCGAGGGGTGGCGCGTCATCGGCACCACTCGCAGCCCCGACAAGCGGCCGCAGCTCGAAGCCGAGAGCATCGAACCCGGGCTTTTTCCCGGCGACGACCTGCGCCCGGCGCTGGAGGCCGCCGATCACCTGCTGATCTCGGCCGGGCCGGATGCGGCGGGCGATCCGGTGCTGGCCGCGCTGGGCCAGGAGATTGCCGCGCGCGCCGGGCAATTCGCCTGGGTGGGCTATCTCTCGACCACCGGGGTGTATGGCGATCACGGTGGCGGCTGGGTGGACGAGGACACGCCGCTGGCCCCCTCGACCCGGCGCGGCGTCTGGCGCCAGCAGGCCGAGGCGGCCTGGCAGGCGATCCCCGGCCTGCCGCTGCATATCTTTCGGCTGGCGGGCATCTACGGGCCGGGGCGCGGCCCCTTTGCCAAGGTGCGGCAGGGCAGCGCGCGGCGGATCATCAAGCCGGGGCAGGTGTTCAGCCGCATCCATGTCGAGGATATCGCCCAGGTGCTCAGGGCCTCGATCGCCCGGCCCGACCCGGGCGCGATCTACAACCTCTGCGATGACGATCCGGCGCCGCCGCAGGACGTGATCGCCTATGCCGCCGAGCTTCTGGACGTGCCCATTCCCGAGGCGGTGCCGTTTGACAGCGCCGAGATGACGCCGATGGCGCGCAGTTTCTATGCGGAAAGCAAGCGGGTGCGAAACGACCGGATCAAACGCGAACTGGGGGTGACGCTGAAATACCCCGATTACCGCAGCGGTCTGCGCGCGCTGCTTGACCGGGATCGCGGAAAGTGACGCCGCCGCGCAGCCTCGGCGAGGTACTGAGCGCCATCGAACCCGAGGCGGATTGCGCCGACAAGGTCACGGTTGCGGATCTGTTGCAGGAAATCGGCGAGCGCTCTTTCGCGCCGCTGGTCCTGGTGGTGTCGGTGCTGCTGGTCACGCCGCTCTCGGGCATTCCGGGGACGCCCACCATCGGGGCGCTGATTGTCGTGCTGATCTCGGCGCAATGGCTGACCGGGCGGCGGCATCTCTGGCTGCCCGGTTTCGTGTTGCGGCGGGCGGTGACCGGCGCCAGGCTGGCCCGCGCGATTGCCTGGCTCAGGCCGATGGCGGCATGGGTCGACGCGCGCAGCCAAAGCCGGCTGCGGCCGATGACGGCGCCGCCGATGGCGCTGGTGACCAAGCTGCTGATCCTGTTGATCGCGCTGACCTGGCCGCTGCTCGAGCTGTTGCCGATGGTCACCTCGGTGGGCGCTATGGCGGTGTCGCTGCTGGCCTTCGGGCTGATGGTGCGCGATGGCCTCTGGCTGGTGGCGGGCTATGCCACGCTGGCCGCCATGGCGCTGCTGGTCAGCTGGTTCGCCGGGCAGGTGCCGGCCTGAGCGCCAGCGGATCGGGCCGGGTGGCGGCGGGGGTGAGCGTCCACTCATAGACATCCGCCACCTGCCGGGCCTTGGCGTGCCAGGTGAAATGGTCGAACACCCGGGCGCGGCCGGCCTCGGCCATCGGTCCGAGCTGGCCCGGATTGGCCACCACGTCCTTGAGTGCGGTGCGCAGGCCCTTGATGATCGCGGCCCGCGGCCCGATCGGGATCTTGAGCCCGGTGCCGGCGGTGACAAGCTCGCCCGGGCCGGCGTAGTCGACGATCAGCGGCACCAGCCCCAGCGCCATCGCCTCGAGAACCACGCCGCCGCCGAATTCGCGGATCGAGGGGAAGGTGAGCATATGACAGCGCCCGGCGACGCTTTCGACCTCGCCGTGGGGCAGCCAGCCGTGAAAGGTGACGGCCGCGTCGGTGCCTTCTTCGGCGACCTGGGCGCGCAGCTCGTTCATCATCGGGCCATCGCCGATCATCTCGAGGGTCATGGCCCCTGATTGCAGCAGCGGCGCGGCGGCGGCGAGCAGCATGTCGGGCCCCTTGTACGGCACCATGCGGCCGATGAAACAGGCGCGCAACGGCTTCGGCCCCGGCCGCGACAGGCGCGAGAATTTCGCCGGATCGACGGCGTTCTCGGGCAGATAGACCACCTTGTCCTGGTAGCGCGCCGGGATCTCGGACTGGGTGTGGCGCGATCCGGTCAGGATCGCCGCCGCGTGGCGCAGGGTGCGGGCGCGGCCGGGCAGGTAGCGATAGGCCGACCGCAGATAGCTCAGCAACTCGCGTTCGCGCAGGCGTTCGCTGTTGAACCCCTCGGGCCAGGGCACGCCGCCATTGAGCGGGCCAAGCACGAAAGGCACGCCGGCGCGCGCGCAACGCGCCGCGACGGGGCTGGCGATGGTCGGGCTGAGCGGCGTGATGCGGTGCACGATGTCATAGGCGCCGGCCTTGATCTCGGCCCCGAAGGCGCGCCAGACCAGCCGTTCGAAATGCGGATAGGCCAGTGCGTTGAGCGCCTGGATCGTCGTCCAGCCCTTGCCCTGGCCCATGCGCAGCGCCTCGCCCAGCTGCCACAGCGGGCGGGCCAGCCTGTCGCTGTCGATAAAGGTCACCTCGCGGCCTTCGACATAGCCGGCATCGAGAATCGCCGCGCGGTTGCGGGCATGGGTGACCAAGTGGACATCGGCCACCTCGCGCAGCGCATGCGCTAGCGACCAGCCCACCAGCGGCACCGAGACCCAATCGGGATTGGCGGCCTCCGCAATCGCCAGAACGCGGCGTCTTGTCATACCATCTACTCCATCACCGGGCGCCATTTCAGCGCGAACCGCGAATTGCGCCCCTTGAGCGCGTCTTCCCGAAGCCGCAGTCTTTCGCGGCGCAGGGTTTCGGCATAGCCCATCAGCGCGCCGGACAGCAGCCAGGTCAGCGGCGTCAGCGTGGCATTGGGCACAAGCTCGGCGGCATTGGCTGCCAGCATCAGCGTCAGCGGGCCGACAAACGGCGAGATTTCGTCGGGTTTGCGCGCCAGCATCTCGCGCCAGAGCAGGAAGATCGGCAGCACCAGCAAGCCGAATTCGGCCAGAAAGCCCAGCCAGCCGTATTTGCCCATGACGATGATCCAGCGGCCATCGGTGATCGTCTCGATCGCGCCGGTGATGTCGTTGTAGATCATGTTCCGACCCCAGCTGCCCCAGCCGAAGACCGGCTTTTCATAGGCGCGCTCCAGCAGCATATCCTCGTTGTCGAAGCGGAACTTGAGCGAATTGGCGCGCTCGGTCTCGATGCTGGCGGCGGCGGCGAGCAGCCGTTCGCTGGGGATCATGTCGACCGCCTTGAGCATCGGATAGCCGATCGCCAGCAGCGCCACCAGCGCCGCGACCTTGAGCTGCGCCCGCACGCCAAAAAGCAGCACCACGGGGATCAGCGCCGCGGCAAAGAGCATGGCGCCGAGCGATTTGTACAGCACCAGGCTCGCTCCCAGCCAGAGCGTCAGCCCGGCATACATCAGCTTGCGCTTCTTTTCGAACTTGAACAGCGCCGCCGCGGCGGTCAGGGCCATCATCCCGAAAAAGGCCAGCCAGATGCCGTGATACAGGAACACCGTCGGCCGCCAGCCGCCAAAGCGCATGGTCTGGGCGAAATCATGCTGGAAATATCCGTAGATCCAGATGTTGAGCTGCGGCGAGAGCCGGGTTTCGAGCAGCGCCGGGAAGCTGTAGGCAAAGCCGGCCCACATCAGCACCAACAGCACCATGCGCTGCGAGGCGGCCTCGACCAGATACTGACGGGCCAGCACGAAGGGAATGAAGATCAGGATCTGGGTCAGCGTCAGGGCGATCGCGTCGGTCACCAGAAGCCCGGGCAGATGCAGCACGTCGCCCCAGCGCACCGGCTCGGTATTGGTGATCACCGTGGCGATGGGTGAAAAGATGAAGATCAGCATCAGCGCCTTGCCGAGAAGCGTGTCGGGCAGCACCGATTTGCGCAGGCCGTAGGTGGCAATGGCCATCATCAGCGCGGTCAACGCCGGGATAGAATGCTTGTCGAGCGGCGGCAGCAGCGGAAAATCGAAGGCGGCCGGTGGCGGCGGCAGGATCAGGAAACCGCTGACCAGACAGATCACCAGCGCCTGCGGCAGGGACAGGCGGCGAAACAGGATCACCGTCACCACTGGCCAGACAGCCAGCATCAGATTGGCCAGGATATTGGGCATCAGCGCGTCTTTGGTTGCAACAGCGGAACACTAGAACAGGAATGCGGCAGGTTTTGGGCCGGTCGCAGTCTAGCCGCCGGCGGCCGGTTTGGGAAAGGGGGCGTTTGCCCGGCGCCATACGCGCCGAAATGGCGCAGGGCAGATTTTTCGCTTGCACTCGGCCCGGCGCTTGGCCAGCGTATGCGCGATTGTCCCTAATTCATACAAGACTCCATTGCCCGACCGCCGCAAGATAGCCTATCTCTGCGATCTTTCTCCGCAGGATCCGCTGACCTATTCCGGCGGCAATGCGCGCATTTTCTCTGCCTTGCAGACCCATGTCGGCGATGTCTCGGTGCTCGATCCCGGCTGGGGCCGGATCGATCCGTTGCGTCGGCTGATCTGCGCGCTGCCCGAACCGGTGACCATTCGCGCGCTGTGGCGCGCCCGGCTGGGGCTGTCGCGGCTGATCGCGCCGGAGCTTCAGAAACAGCTGACCCGGGGCCGCTATGACGTGCTGTTCTGCGCCTATGCCTTTCACGCGCTGGCCGGGCTGCGGGTGCCGCCGGGGGTGTTCTCGATCTATTCCTCGGACGCCACGCCAACCACCTACAAGCGCTCCGAGGTGGGGCAATCCTTCGGTTCCTACCTCAGCCTCTCGCGGATGTTCGATCCGATGATCCTGGGCGCCGAGCGGCGGGTGTTCCGGGCGATGGACCTGCTGCTCTGGCCGACGGAATGGCTGAAATCGGGTGCGGATGTGCTTTACGAGCTGGCCCCCGAGCGATCTGTCATCCTGCCCTGGGGCGCCAATGTGGCCGATCCCGGCGCGGTCGATGTCCCGCCGGCGCTCAGCCGTGGCGCCCGGCTGCGCTTTGCGCTGATCGGTCGCGACTGGCACGCCAAGGGCGGGCCGCTGGTGCTCGAGACTGTTGAGCTGCTGCGCGCGCGGGGGGTGGACGCGGTGCTTGATGTGATCGGCGTCACGCCGCCAGAGGCGGCCGGCGCGGAGTACATCACCGCGCATGGCGTGCTGGACAAATCCCGCCCCGAAGACATGGCGCGTTTCGCGGCGGTGATGCGCCGGGCGCATTTCCTGTTTCAACCCTCTTTCGAGAGCTTCGGCTTTGCCTTCTGCGAGGCCTCGGCTTATGGGCTGCCGGCGCTCTGCCTGCGCATTGGCGGCGTGCCGGTGCGCGAAGGCGTCAATGGCCATGCCCTGCCGCTGGGCACCGGCGCCGAAGGCTTTGCGGCCCGGGTCGAGGCCTATCTGGCGGCGCCGCAGAAGTACGAGGCGCTGCGCCGGTCGTCCCGGCGGGAATACGAAGAGCGGCTCAACTGGGATGCCTGGGGTCGGTCGGTCGACGCTCATCTGCGCGCGCGGCACCGCTAAGAGCGCCCAGAGCGCTTTGATTTACCGAAACTGGACCTATCCGCTGGAATTCACTGGCGCTATCGCGGGCGCGGTCAAAGCTTTAGCCTGCGGCCACACAATGGGCGCCGTCCGTTCCACAGATTCTTCAGGAGATGCCGACCGATGAAAATGACCACCGAAGAAGCCTTCGTGAAAGTGCTTCAACGCCACGGGATCGAACATGCATTCGGCATCATCGGCTCGGCTTTCATGCCGATTTCGGACCTGTTTCCCAAGGCCGGCATCCAGTTCTGGGATTGCGCCCACGAAGGCTCGGGCGGGATGATGGCCGACGGCTACACCCGCGCCTGCGGCAAGATGAGCATGATGATCGCCCAGAACGGGCCCGGCATCACCAATTTCGTCACCGCCGTGAAAACCGCCTATTGGAACCACACGCCGCTCTTGCTGGTGACGCCGCAGGCCGCCAACAAGACCATCGGCATGGGTGGTTTCCAGGAAGTCGAGCAGATGAAGCTGTTCGAGGACATGGTGGCCTATCAGGAAGAGGTGCGCGACCCGTCGCGCATCGCCGAGGTGCTGAACCGGGTGATCCTGAACGCCCATCGCGCGTCTGCTCCGGCGCAGATCAACGTGCCGCGCGACTACTGGACCCAGGTGATCGACATCGAACTGCCGGAGATGGTCTCCTTCGAGCGGCCCTCGGGCGGCGAAACCGCGATTGCCGAGGCGGCCAAGCTTCTCTCCGAGGCGAAATTCCCGGTGATCCTGAACGGCGCCGGCGTCGTCCTGGCGGATGCCATCGACGACTCCATGCAGCTGGCCGAGCGGCTTTCGGCGCCTGTCTGCGTCGGCTATCAGCACAATGACGCCTTCCCAGGCTCGCATCCGCTGTTTGCCGGGCCGCTGGGCTACAATGGCTCCAAGGCCGGGATGGAGCTGATTTCCAAGGCCGATGTGGTGCTCTGTCTCGGCACGCGGCTCAACCCGTTCTCGACCCTGCCGGGCTATGGCATCGACTATTGGCCCAAGGATGCCAAGGTGATCCAGGTCGATATCAACCCCGACCGCATCGGCCTGACCAAGAAGGTCTCGGTCGGCATCGTCGGCGATGCCAAGAAGGTGGCGCAGGGCATCCTCGCGGGGCTGGATGACAGCGCCGGCGACGACGGCCGCAAGGACCGCGAAAACCTGATCATCCAGACAAAATCGGCCTGGGCGCAGCAGCTCGCCTCGATGGACCATGAGGACGACGACCCCGGCACCACCTGGAACCAGCGCGCCCGCGACGCCAAGCCCGACTGGATGAGCCCGCGCATGGCCTGGCGCGCGATTCAGAATGCGTTGCCGCGCGAGGCGATCATCTCGTCCGACATCGGCAACAACTGCGCCATCGGCAATGCCTATCCGACCTTCGAGCAGGGCCGCAAATACCTGGCGCCCGGCCTCTTTGGCCCTTGCGGTTACGGACTTCCGGCGATCATCGGCGCCAAGATCGGCTGCCCCGACACGCCGGTGGTGGGTTTTGCCGGCGACGGCGCCTTTGGCATCGCGGTGACCGAACTGACCGCCATCGGCCGCGCGGAATGGCCGCCGGTGACCATGGTCGTCTTCCGCAACTACCAATGGGGCGCCGAAAAGCGCAATTCGACGCTGTGGTACGAGGACAATTTCGTCGGCACCGAGCTTGACGACGGGGTGAGCTATGCCGGCATCGCCCAGGCCTGCGGGCTCAAGGGCGTTCAGACCAAGACCATGGACGCACTGACCGAGGCGCTGAACACCGCGATCAAGGATCAGATGGAGAACGGCAAGACCACCTTGATCGAGGCGCTTATCAATCAGGAGTTGGGCGAGCCCTTCCGCCGCGACGCGATGAAGAAACCGGTGGCGGTGGCCGGGATCGACCGGGCCGACATGCGCCGTCTTTAACGGCGGGGCGGGGCCCTGATCCGCCAAGGGGAAAGGGCCCGGCTAAAGCGCCAGCGTCACCACGGTTGCGGCGACGATATCCGCGACCGTCGCCCCGCGGCTAAGATCGCAGACCGGGCGGCGGAACCCTTGCAGGAAGGGGCCGATGGCCTGGGCGCCGGCCAGTTCCTGCGCCAGCTTGTAGGCGATGTTGCCTGCGTCCAGAGAAGGGAAGATCAGCACATTGGCATCGCCCGCGCCCGCCCCCTTCTTTGCCGCGATCCGCGCATTGAGTGCCGCATCCGCCTGGACCGGCCCGAGAAAGCCGGTGGCCTCGGCCGCCGCGCGCACCATCTCGACGCCGGGCCCGCTGCCGCTGCGGCCGGTGGAATACGACAAGAGCGCGACGCGCGCCGGGCCGAGCAGCGCCTCGCAGGAGGCTGCCGACGCCAGGGCGATGGCGGTCAGGCCCCTGGCATCCGGGGCGACGGTGACCGCGCAATCGGCAAAGATGATCTCGCGCCCGTCGGGAAAGACCATGACAAAAAACGACGAGGGCTGTGCCACGCCCTCTGCCAGGCCGATGGCCAACCCGGCCGCCTCGATCACCTTGGCGGTCGGGCTGTCGGCGCCGGCGACCATGGCATCCGCCTCGCCCGCCGCCACCATCGCCGCCGCCCGGATCAGCGGCCGCGTCAGCATCCGCTGGGCGATCCCTTCCTTCATGCCACGATTGGCCGCCAGTGCCGCGATCTGCGCCTCGCTCACCGGGCCCAGGCCCACCGGCTCGGCCAGGCCCTGCCGGCGCAGCCGGGCGCAGGCTTCGGCGACGCGCGGCTCGTCGATCTCGGGGAAGACCACGCGGGCTCCGCGCCCGCGCACGGCCTCGTATGCCTTTTCAAGAACTGCCATGCCCCGCCTTTCCGCATTTCCAGGAGACCATGATGACTGACGACGTGAAGATCAACCGGGGCCTCAAGGGCATCTACTTTGAACGCTCCGGCGTCAGCCATATCGACGGACGGGCCGGCGAACTGCTGTACCGGGGCTACACGATCCATGATCTGGCCGAGCACAGCACCTTCGAGGAGGTCTGCTATCTGCTGATCCATGGCGAATTGCCCGGCGCCGCTGAGCTGGACGCCTTCGACGCCGCGCTCAGGGCCGCTCGGCACCTGCCGGCGGCAGTGCATGAAATCATTCGCGCCACGGCCGACGGCCACCCGATGGATGTGTTGCGCACCGCCGTCTCGGCGCTGGCGGCGCTGGAGCCGGACAGCCGCGAAACCGGCGCGGAGGCCTTTCTGCGCAACGGCATCCGTCTCGCCGCCCAGGTGCCGATGATCATTGCCGCGCATGAGGCCATCCGCAACGGCCGCGACCCGGTGGCGCCCGATCCGGCGCTGGGTCATGCCGCCAACTGGCTCTGGATGCTGACCGGTGAGAAGCCCTCGGCCGAGGCGGCGCGGCTGGCCGATGTCGATTTCATCCTGCACGCCGAGCACGGCGCCAATGCCTCGTCCTTCGCCGCCCGGGTCACCGTCGGCACCGAGGCCAATCTGCACGGGGCCATCGTCACCGCCCTGGCCACGCTGGCCGGGCCGGCGCATGGCGGCGCCGCCGAGGACGTGATGAAGATGGTGCGCGAGATCGGCACGCCGGAGAACGCCGCCGCCTACGTCAAGGCCAAGCGCGCCGCCAAGGAGCCGGTTACCGGATTTGGCCACCGGGTCTATCGCGCCGAAGACCCGCGCGCGCGCCACATGCGCGACGGCGTGCGCAAGCTGGGCGAGGAAAAGGGCGCGCCGGAGTGGTACGAGATCTTGCAGGCCGTGGTCACGGCGATGCAGCCCTATGCCCGGCACGGGCTGAACGTGAACGTGGATTTCTACTCGGGGGTCGTCTATCAATTGCATGGCATTCCGATGGATCTCTACGTGCCAATCTTTGCCATCGGTCGAATGCCCGGATGGATCGTGCAATGCCTCGAACAGCAGCAGAGCAATATCCTGATCCGGCCGCTTACCCTGTACAACGGGCCGCAACGGCGCGCCTATGTGCCGCTGGGAGACCGCGATTGACCCGCAAGCCGCCCACGCTCCGCCCCGACAGTCGGCTCAGCGAATGGTTGGGCCGATGGCGTGGCATGGCGGTCAGCGTCGCCGACCCCGACCTGCCGCGCTCCAACGCGCCCGAGGCGCCGCCGGCCGCCGCCGCGATGCTCGGGTTGGGGCTGCGGGCCTTCGACCGGGTGGTGCTGCCCAAGGCGGTCAGTGCCGCGATCGCGGGCTGCAAGCACCGCTTCGGCTGGGTCGCGGGGCCGCCGATCGAGGAGTGGGAGCCGATCGCGCTTCATATCGATGCCGAGGCGCGGCTCTGGCTGGCGGTGCAGGATTACGAGACCGACGAATATGCCATGTGGATCGTCGGCTTTGACGACGATCTCGCGCCCCGCAGGCTGCGCCGGGCGCCGGATCTTGCCGGTGCCGCCCAGCCGCCCCTGCCGGAGCGGGGCGACGAGGTTCTGACCTTCTGAGGGGGCTTACTTGCGGCCGCCGAACCAGCCGCGCATCCGGCTTCCGGTGCCTTTCACTGCGTCGGAGGCATCGGCAAAGCCTTCCTCGACATCCTCGAGCATCGGATCGATGCGCCGTCTACGGAACCGCCGCCAGCGCACGTAGATCGCCCAGAACACCAGCGCCGTCAGCGTCAGGATGATGATGTTGGTCCAGGGGATGATCGTCACGTCGGGGCTGTCCACCCGCCGCACGTCGACGGCGTTGGGATAGATCGACAGAAATTCGTTGCGCCAGCCGTAATGTCTGATCACCACCCAGCGCGGGTTGTCCGAGGTCGAGCGCAGGTCGGCGGCCTCGGTTTGCAGGTTGGCGGTGTCGAACTTGAAATAGGGCGGCCAGCCCCAGCCGGTATCCTCGTTGCGATAGACCATCGGCCGGCCGTTGTCGCGGATCGTCTGGATGAAAAAGACGTCGCGGTTGACCTGACCGGTGGCATTGCCGCTGTCGGGGCTGGACCAGAAGATCGAGTTCTCGCCGAAATCCACCCGGCGGATCTCGGTATCGGTGATCCGCGCCACGTCATGCTGCGGCAGGGTGTAGTGGAAAAAGGCGCCAACCAGGGCCCAGAAGGCCAGGATGAAGAACCATTTGATGTAACGCATGTGAGAGGCCCCGTGATTTACTGGATATGTAGTGCCTTGCCGGGCATTTGGAAACATCTGCCGGCGGCTTGAGCCCGCCCGCCGGAGATTTTCAGACCGCGACACAGGGGCGCGCGACGATGGTTCGGCCCGCGAGGGGCTGGGCCGGCGGACGCTAGTGGAAGTTGGTGAAATAGATCACCGCGGTGATCAGCGCCAGCGGCACGACATAGACCCCGAGGATCAGCTTGCGGCGCAGGGATTTGTCGTATTCGGCAAGCCCGTCCTCGACAAAGGAGCGGCGGGTCGCCTCGTCGCCTTCGAAACCGTCGGCCTCCCATTGCGCCTCGAGCTTGTCGCGGCGGATCGCGCGGGAATAGAGCGACAGGCAGATATAGACCACGGTGAGAAGGAGAAAGCCCAGGCCCGCGAGTTTCAGGAATGCCAGCATCGTCTAACGTCCTTTTACCGCGCCCCAGGGGCCGACCCGGGCGATCAGGTCGTCGCCAGGCTCTTGCATCGGGGGCTCATGGCCAAAGAGTGCGGCACGCGCCCCGGCCTTGTCCACCTGATATTCACGGGTCAGGAAATCGACAACATAGCTGCGCTTGGTCTCGGACCAGGCGCGATAGAGCTGATAGAACAGTTGCTTGTGGCAGATGAAGAGCTGGCGGATGTCGCGCGGGGCCAGCTCGGCCAGCAGCATGTTGACGAGGTCGCGGTCGGGTGTGTCGGCGGCGCGCAGCGACAGGAAATAGGACGGGTGCTCCGAGGTGATGCGCGGCCAGTCGCCGGCGCCCTCGGCCCAGTGCACCAGCCGGCCCAGCCCGTGATAGGCCTCGGGCAATTGGCCGGCGTGGCGCCGCGCCAGGTGGCGAATGTCGCGCCGCGTCGCCCCGGTGAGATCGATCCCGGCGTCCTGGGCGGCGTCGACGACGATGAAATCCATCTTTTGCCGCAGGATGGCGGCGGCGTCGAGGCCGGGCGCGGTGACGATGGATTCGACCAGGCGGTTGCTTTCGAGAAAGCGGGCGATGCGGCTGCGGTCCGACAGGTCGAAAACCGCGCCGATCGGCAGGTCTTGCATTGCGGTCTTGTCGCCGGCGGTGATCAGCGCCGGCCGATCGACCGCGCGGAACAGGTAGAAGCCTCCGAAATGGCTGGTCCAGAAGTTCTGCGTCTCGAAGCTCATGGTCTCGAGCAGCACCGGGTTGCGCAGGATGTCGCCGGTGTTCCGCGCCGCGCCGATCATCCGTGCGATCAGCGGGTCATCGAACCAGGCATCCTCGCGGGTCTTGAACTCATCGACCATTTCCGCCAGCTCCCGCGCCTGCCGCAACGTGCCGCCGGTGGTGTCGGCCTCGACGGTGATCTTGCGGATGTCGAGCAGGCGGGCGGGCGTGGTCAGGCTGAAGATCGAATTCACCAACTCGCCGGCGACGGCATCGCGGGCGGTGAGCGCAAAGAGCTGGGCCTCGTTGGTTTCGATGAACTGTCTGAGAATGGTGCGGCTGGTGGAGAAGGTGGCATCGAGCAGCGGCGCGGTCTTCTGCTCGGTGGTGAGCAGGATGAACTGCCGGTTGACGCCATGGTGGTTGAGATAGAGCGGATCGCCCAGCTCGTCGCCGATTTCCGGGGAGAAGCCGGAGATGTCGATGTGGAATTCGGTGAGGGCGGTCTGCGTGCCGGCCAGATGCCGGAGCGCGCGGTTGTAGCGGTCGATGAGCGCGGGGCTGTCGACGCGGATCAGGTTGCCGAACATGAGGCCGGATTGGATGAGGCGGTTCATGGTTTAGGATTCATAGATCACCTTGATCTTACCCGATTTAGAAAGGGATCTGATGAAGCATCCTCCCGCACCGCGCACTTCTAACTCTATCTTTTTATGAAACCTGGCAAACGTGCACACGGTCTCCCAGACGGTTTCGTCCGCACAAGGAAAATAAAAGCACTGGACGGAATGCTCTCTAATAGCTGCCATCTCATGCTCGAACCCCGGACGATGGAACTTGTAATCTTGAGTTATTACAACCCATCTACGTTCTCCTGCGATTGCTAGCCATTCATCGTCAGGCGTCTTCTGATGGAACCCCTCGCCTTTGGGGTGGCGAACCTGAAACGGGGTGCCCCGAAGACGATCGAGGGTTCTAGGTAGTGTCTGCCCGAAGGTTCTGTCAAAATAGTAGGTTAGTTGATCCATCGCGATAGACGTCGGTCTTCTGGAAAAATTCTTTCAAACAATAATGCCTCGATAACCTGACCTTCTTCCAGTCCATAATCACTGGCGATTTCATCAACTTCTTCTCCGATTGCGAACCGGGTCTTTATCAAGCTGGTTTTCACGCCGCCGACCTGCGGTGCGCCAAAAGAAAGCTTAGGATTGATCTCAACTTCTTTATCCGATCCCGCAACTTTCCAGCTAATGGCGGTTCCATCGTCGTCGTAGTTAAAAGCCTCGAGTTTTCTTTGGATGAACGCGGTCCAAAAGTATTGACCGCCGTGATTGTGGGCCAGCAACCTATCAGTCAACACGTCACCAAGCGGACCTTCAACTTCGCGGAAAATGTCCGCACCATCGGTCTTGAATTTCAGCTGCGCGAAAGGATAGGCCAGCCCCGTTTCGCGGATCATATCCTCTCGGGCTTCCCGAATTTCTTTTAGCTTGACGCCAGCTCGCCGCATATCAGCTACGACGGCCATTTCTATCAGCTGAAGAAAGGATAGCGCACGATTTGGTTCTTTTTCGGAAAGAGTCGAGCGGGCATCCTTGCCACGGGACTTGTGCCACGCTGATACGGTCTGCGGTGAAATACGAGCATAGCACGCGGCCTCGCCGATCCGGTATGTCGGGATCGTGAGCCTATTCTTCCAAGCAGCCGACCCGTGTTGCACACTCATTTTACTCGCTCCTCAGAGTGTTAGATAATGCTTGTAGATGGTCTTGTCCAATCCTGAGGTCGCCCTTGTCCATAACTTGCGCTTAATTGCGCTTTCTCCGCCCACTCCCTACCCTTAAGGTCCGGGACGGGAAAACGCAGGGATCTTCCCTTGCCCTCCAGATATCGCCGCTTTGCCTCTTCCTGCCGGCCATACTCCCGCACCATGGCCGCCTCGTCGGATTTGTCGGCGTGGCGGTTGATCTCCTGGGCCACCATCTCCGGCGTCACCGGTACTCGCTGCGCAGCCCTCGGCGCAAGGTCGCCCGTCCCGGACTTGATCCGGGACCTCTTGGCCAACGTCGCGATGAGGTCCCGGATCAGGTCCGGGACGGCGAAGCACCAAACTCATCCCTTGCCCTCCAGATATCGCCGCTTTGCCTCTTCCTGCCGGCCATACTCCCGCACCATGGCCGCGATGGCCGCCTCGTCGGATTTGTCGGCGTAGCGGAATTCGCTGTCGGCGTAGCGGTTGATCTCCTGGATCACCATCTCCGGCGTCACCGGCACGCGCAGCTCGGAAATCATCGCCAGCTTGGTGTCATAAGGCTGGTGCAGGAACAGCGTCGGGTCCTCCATCCATGTGTCCGGAAGCTCGAAATCCATCGAACGCACCTTGACCGCATCGGTGATGTTCTTGATCGCCCGGCCGGTAAAGCGCGGGTCGGCCTGCTGGATGGCCTTCAGATAGCTGCCCATCCTGGCAATCGTGTCCAGCGCGCCGACCTGCGCGTGCACCCGGTCGAAGACACGCAGCAGGCCCTCCTCATGCGGACGGGCGTGGCTTTCGAAGCTGACGGCGACGGCGCGTTTGATCTCTTGCGCGGCAAAGGCCTGGTGGTCGCCCAGGGGGATATCGTGGCCCTTGCCCATCAGCAGATGCAGGATGTCGATGTAATCCTCGCGCGTTTGCGGCCCGTCGACGAGAAACCGCGCCCCGGCGCGCTGGCGCAGCGCGTCGTCGACGTTCTCGGGGTAGTTCGAGAACATGCCGAAGGTGCAATTGCCGCGCACCACGGTATTGGCGCCGGCAAAGCTCTCCATCAGGACGGCGGTGATCTCGAGCTGGCCGGCCGAGGACTGCCGGTCGCCGCGTTTGCCGGCAAGCTGGTCGATGTCGTCGATGGTGCCGAAGCCGATGACGTTCGGGTCGACGATCGTGTTGATGAAGGCCTTGGCGTTCTGGCCCGATTTGCCCTGGTAGCTGTCGATGTTGTCAGTTGACAGATTCTGGTAGCGGAACGGGTAGTCGGCCACCTTGCAATAGTCGTTGATCAGCCCGGCCATCATCTGGATCAGCGTGGTCTTGCCGGTGCCCGGCTTGCCGTCGCCCATGAAGGTGAAGATGAAGCCGCCCAGTTCGGCAAAGGGGTTGAGCCGGCGCTCGAAGTCATAGGCCATCAGCATCTTCGACAGCTTCATCGCCTGGTACTTGGCGATATGGTTGCCGACCACCTCATGCGGCTTCTTGAAGGGCATGGTGAGCGTGGTGGATTTGGCCTTGGCCGCCGGGGTGAAGCCGCGGATCGTCAGACCGTCGACCTCGACCTGCCACGTCGCGTTCTGGAACGGCGCGAGGTGGGGGGCGGCCTGGCTGCGCAAGCTCACCTTGTCCATCACCTGCTCGGCAAAGGCAGTCAGGGTGGCAATCAGATGGGCATCGTCGGGGGCGTGGGTGTCGATGTCCTGTTCCAGTTCCCACAGGAGGCCGTGCAGCGCGATCTGGGCATTGTCGGGGATCAGCTCCTCGACCTCGCCGACCTCGACGCTGGTTTCGGAGGCGTGGGGCGACAGCAGATAGGCGGTGGCATTGGCCCAGCAATGGGCGGTGATCAGCGCCTCGGCACTCAGACGCTCGGAGAATTCGGTCTTGCGGTTGGCGGGCAGGGCATGTGCGAGGTTGGCGCGTTTCAGATCGGCAAGGCCGGTGGCCTCGGCATAGGCCTCGCCCATGGCCTGGGCGATGGCGATGGCGCGGCGCAGGGCGTGCAAAGCGGTGGCTTGCAGGGGCGTCGTAAGGGCATCGTCGGCGTCTGCCGCCTCGATCGTGGCGCGCAGGCTGACGCCGTGTTTGGCGGCGGTGCGGCGGGTGGCGAGGCCGGGGGTGGTGGAGCGGAACCGCGAGCTGCGGGGAATGCCGGGGGAGCGCTCCTGCGCCCTTGCGGGAGCCGTGGCGGTGGCAATGCGCGGGGTGTGATCGAACCCGGTCAGAAGCGCCGTGGCGGCGGGGTAGTGTTTCCGGATGTCCTCTTCGCGAAGCTCCATCTGGTCGGTGGTCTGGCTCATGCGATTTTCTCCAAACGGGGCCGGGCCTTTGCCCGGCGTCCGGGTCAATAGGACAACACCCGTCCGCCCGGGCTGACGACGAACTTGCGCACCGCGGCAAAGCCCGGTGGGTTCTTTTCCGCCAGCACCTGAAACGGGCGCTGGGGCAGGATGATGGCGCGCTGGGTCTCGGTGGCGCCGGTGTCGACGCCCCGGCCCGAGAAGGGATCGAGCGCAAACACCTCGCGCTCCACGGTCGAGAACCAGCCGGCACGGGTTTCGGTCACGTCTTCGCTGCGCAGCATTTCCGAGGTCCACGCGAGCGTCCAGTCTTCGCCCGGCGGCGATTTCGCCTCGGCCAGCACGTCGCGGATCGGCCCGGACTGGCGGGTGAAGCTGTGCGAATACATCGGCCCGATGTGGAACCGGCGCAGGCGTTTGGGGTGGAGATCGTCAAAGCTCTCGTCGAAGCCCCGGGCGATGGTCAAAAGCTTCAGCGCGCCAAGCGATTGCGCCATCAGATGCCGCTGCACCTCGGGCCAGCGGCGCTCGTCCTTGGGCAGGGCGGTGCGGCCGGTGTCGTCCAGTTCGAGCACGTAGATCGTCGGCAGGTTAATCTGGCTGTCATAGACCGCCCAGTAAATGCGGTACTTGCGCCGCCCCTCGAAACCCTCGACCCAGTCGATGCGCGGGTCCATCCGGGCCCAGAACAGATGGCCCCCGAGCAGCTCCTCGTAATAGAGCCGCTGCGACAGGGCGAATTGCAGCCGGGTCGGGATCGCCTGTTCCGAGACGATCTGGCGGACCATCCGGTCCTTCAGCGCCGCGATCCCGGGCATGTTTTCCAGATGCGCCTCGGCCTGCTGCGCGTCATTGGCCATGACCAGCAGCTCCTGAAAGGTCGGAAAGCCGCTCTCGGTGGCGTCGATGGCCAGCGAGCCAAAGAACTGGCCGGTGTCGCGGCCGACCAGCAGGTACTTCATGCTCAGCGCCTTGAAGGTGTAGGCGATGCCGCGAATGTAGCGCGCGAGGATCTTGACGTCTTCGCGGCTCAGGCTGCCCTCAGCCTCCATCACCGCCGCCACCCGGCCGAGATGGGTGGTGATCGTCTCGAACTTGCGGAAATAGCGGCGCGAGGCGAGGAGGTCGGTGAGGCCGCGATGGTCCTGGGCCGGGTTGGTCACGATGCCACCTCGCGCCCCGGACGTGATCCGGGGCCTCGTGCCAATGGTGAGCCAAGAGGTCCCGGGGCAGGCCCGGGAAGGGGGCGTCGGGAGCGGGGCGGGCGGTGTGTCGCGTGGGAGACAAGGCCGCGACCGGTTTGGCGGCTCCGCCGTGATCGGATGCCGCCTCGCGCCCCGGACCTGATCCGGGGCCCCGCGCCTGTGGCGGGCCAGGAGGTCCCGGGGCGGGCCCGGGACGGGGGTGTCGGGGGCGGGACGGGCCGTGCGTCGCGGTCGGGCGGCGGTTGCATTGGGCGGCTCAGGGATGTCGAAATGTCACCTCGCGCCCCGGACATGATCCGGGGCCCCGCGCCTGTGGCGGGCCAGGAGGTCCCGGGGCGGGCCCGGGACGGG
>NZ_JARAML010000019.1:0-97501 GCF_028807375.1 Marinovum sp. PR37
AGGGCTTTGTCGGCCATGCCGAGCAATGCAACATCCGGGTCCGCCGCTATGGTGGCGTCAACGTGCCCTACGGCGCAGCCGCGCCGGCCCGCGACGCGGCAGAGTGAGCCCGATCATGGATGTGCCTACCAGAAACAAGGCCGTGATCGCCCGGCTGAGGGCGGCGATGGTGGATTTCGAAGCCGCAGCCGTACGCCGCGCCCTGGACGAGGTCTGTGCGCCCGACGCGGTGTTTCACCTCAGCCATCCGCTCGGCGACAGCACCGGGCCGGAGGCCTTTTACGACGGCGCCTACGCGCCCCTGCTCGCGGCCTGGCCGGATCTGGAGCGGCGCGATTACATCGTCATGGCGGGCCCGGACGAACATGGTGCCGACTGGGTCGGCTGTGGCGGCTATTACACCGGGGTCTTTACCGGGCCCTGGCTGGATATTCCGCCCACCGGCCATCAGGTGACCCTGCGGTTCCACGAATTCTTTCGGATCGAGGCCGGCAAGGTGGTCGAGGTGCAGGCGCTCTGGGACATCCCGGAGGTGATGATGCAGGCCGGGGCCTGGCCGATGGCCCCGTCGCTGGGACGCGAATTCCTGGTGCCGGGCCCGGCCACGCAGGACGGTTTCGTGCCGGGGCCGCATGACCCCGACCGGTCGCTGGCGACGCGGCAACATATTGTCGAGATGCTGGACCATCTCAAGAAGCACCCGAGCGAAGGCGGCCCGGAGGTGATGGAACTGGAGCGGTTCTGGCATCCGCGGATGAACTGGTACGGGCCGGCCGGGATCGGCACCGGCCGCGGAATTGCCGGCTTCCGCAACTGGCACCAGATCCCCTTTCTCGACGCCATGCCCGACCGCGGCAAGGACCGGCACGAGATCACCTATCATTTCTTCGGCGATGGCGATTATGCCGCCGTCACCGGCTGGCCCAACATGGTTCAGACGGTCACCCATGACGGCTGGATGGGGATTGCGCCGACCGGGCAGCGGATCACCATGCGCAGCCTTGATTTCTGGCGCCTCGAGAATGGCCGCATCCGCGAGAACTGGGTGCTGGTCGACCTGCTTGACGCCTATCGCCAGCTTGGGGTTGATGTCTTTGCCCGGCTGCGCGCCTTCAACAAGGCGCGCAACATGGGCCGGATCGAGATACCCGACGGAATGAACGCATGAGGAAACGGCCAGCCCCCCAGTGGTTGCGGCCTGAGGGCCCGCTGTTCCCGGTGACCGGCGGGGCGCGGCCGCTCGCTGGCGGATGGAAGGTGCGCTGATGGCAGAGAAAGTGACATCCCTCAAGGTGGCCGAGCGCGCCGGGGTCAGCCAGTCGGCGGTGAGCCGGGTGTTCACGCCCGGCGCCTCGGTCAGCAAGAAGACCGCGGACAAAGTGCGCAAGGCCGCGGCGGAACTGGGCTATCGGCCCAATGTGCTGGCCCGCGCCATGGTGTCGGGCAAGAGCCGGATCATCGGTCTCGTGGTCGCCTATCTCGAGAATTACTTTTACCCCGAGGCGTTGGAAAAGCTGTCGAATGCCTTGCAGGAAAAAGGTTACCACGTGCTCGTCTTCATGGCCTCGCAGACCGCCGGCAATGTCGACAAGGTTGTCGAGGAGATCCTCGACTATCAGGTCGACGGCATCGTCATGGCCTCGGTCGCCATGTCGTCGGACATTGCCGAGCGCTGTCAGCAGGCCGGCGTGCCGGTGGTGCTGTTCAACCGCTACGAAGATCGCGAAGGCGTTGCCGCCGTCACTTCCGACAATTTCGCCGGCGGCCGCAAGGCGGCCGAGTTCCTGCTGGCCGGCGGGCATCAGCGCATCGCCCTCATCGCCGGCTGGGAAGGCGCCTCGACCCAGCGTGACCGCGAAGCCGGTTTTCGTTCCGCGCTTTCCCAGGCGGGCCAGCCGGTCTTTGCCCGTGGCAAGGGGGAGTTCAAGGCCGAGGCGGCGCGGGATGCGGCGCGCAGCATGTTCGACGTCCCCCCCGACCAGCGGCCCGACGCGGTTTTTGTCGCCAATGACCACATGGCCTTTTCGGTGATGGATGTGATCCGCTTCGAACTGGGCCTGTCGATCCCTGGCGACGTCTCGGTGGTGGGCTATGACGACGTGCCACCGGCGGCCTGGCTCGCCTATGACCTGACCACCCTGCGCCAGCGCGCCAACCTGATGGTCGCCGAGACCGTCGCCACGCTGATGCGCCTTATCGAAACCCCCGATGCCGCCGCGCCCCGGAAAACCGCACTGGACTGCCCGCTAATCGTGCGCGGTTCGGCCCGGGTGCCCCTAGGCTGGACTTCCGAAGGATGACCCAAATGCAAGGCTTTGACCCCAAGTTCGTCGATTTTCCCGATTACATCATCGGCATCACCAAGGAAATCTGGGAAGATCGCGGCATCGCCACGCTGCACGAGTATTACGCCAAGGATATCGTCGTGCGTTCGCCCGCCTCGGTGGTGATCGGCAATGACGGGGTGATCGCGGCCACCATGGCAACGCTGGCCGAATTTCCCGACCGCACGCTGCTGGGCGAGGATGTGATCTGGTCGGGCACGCCCGAGACCGGGATGCTGTCGTCACACCGTTTGCTGTCGACGGCGACGCATCTTGGCGACGGCGTCTACGGCAAGGCCTCGGGGCGCAAGCTTGTCTATCGGATCCTGGCCGATTGCCACGCCAGAAACAATGCCATCGACGATGAATGGCTGATCCGCGACCAGGGCGCGATCGTGCGGCAGATGGGGCTCGATCCCAAGGAATACGCCGCCGCGATGATCGCCCGCGAAGGCGGGCCCGAGGTGGCGGCGCGCCCGCTCTCGCCCGAGACCGACCGGCGCGGACCGTACACCGGCCAAGGCAATGAAAATGCCTGGGGCGACCGCTATGCGGATATCATACGCCGGATCATGACCGCCGACATGGCGGTGATCGAGCGGGACTATGATCGCGCGGTCCATTCGGAATACCCCGGCGGTGTGACCGGGCATGGGCGCGGGCCGGTCGACCGGTTCTGGATGGGGCTCAGAGCCTCCTTTCCCAATGCCGAGTTCACCATCCACCACCAGATTGGGCGCGACGATCCGATGATGCCGCCCCGCGCCGCGCTGCGCTGGAGCCTCTGGGGCAAGCACGACGGCTGGGGCGCCTTTGGCGCGCCGACCGGAGCGCAGGTCTATGTCCTGGGGATCTCGCATGCCGAATTCGGCGCGCTGATCGGCGGCCAGCCGCAGCTGCGCCGGGAGTATACGCTTTATGACGAAACGGCGGTCTGGAAACAGATCCTGATGCACGCCGGCTGACGTTCGACACACGCGTGCCCCGGGCCTGACCCGGGGCCTCATGGTTACCGCAAGAGGTCCCGGATCAGGTCCGGGACGGGAATGGACAAGATGACAAACGACACCCAGATGGCCGACCGCATCGTCCGGTACGGCGCGCTCAAACCCTGCAAGACCGCCTTCATCGACGCCCATACCCCGGGCTCGGACCGCAAGGAGAACTTTACCATCATCGGCGGCGGCGTCTCGGAAAGCCCCGATCAGCACGTTCACGTCACCCTGCCTCACGGCTTCAACATCGGCGCTGCCGGACAGCCGCCGAACTGCCGCAACTCGCTGCATTCGCACCGTACCGCCGAGGTCTTTTTTGTACTGTCCGGTCGCTGGCGCTTTTTCTGGGGCCGCTGGGGCGACGCCGGTGAAGTGGTGCTTGAAAAGGGCGACATCTTCAACATTCCCACTGGCATCTTTCGCGGCTTCGAGAACATCGGCGATGACTACGGTATGATCATGGCTGTGCTCGGCGGCGACGATGCCGGCGGCGGGGTGATCTGGGCGCCGCAGGTGATCGAGGATGCCCGCGACCACGGGTTGATCCTGTCGGAAGAGAGCAAGCTCTACGACAGCAAGCAGGGCGAACATCTGCCGGAGGGCATCTCGCCGATGCCGCTGCTCAGCGAGGACGAGCTGCGCGCCTTTCCCGAACCGGGCACCCGCGATGTCGTGCCCGGCTACGTTGCGCGCTACTGGGATCTGCATGCCCTGGCCGACCGCACGCCGGCGCTGGTGATCGGCGAAAACGGCGTGTTGCGCGACAAGCCCGGCTTCGAGGTGGGTCTGCTGACCCGCGGCTCGTCGACCGAGGAGATGCACCGGCATGACCGGCCTTCGGTGCTCATGCCTGTCACCGGCCACTGGAACGTCGTCTGGGCCGGCAATGACAGCTATTCCGCCGGCGAAACCGTGCTTGCCCCCGGCGACACGATGTCGGTGCCCGAGGGGCTCGATCACACCGCCTATCCGTCGATGTCGGGCGATGCGGCGCTGTATCACGTGGTTGCCACCGGCGACGCCCCCGGCGCCACCTGGACCGAATGACCGACGCAAGGAGGCCCTGAAATGCCCGTATCCACCACCCATGTCGGCTCGTTGCCGCGCAGCCAGAAAGTCGTCGACTTCATCTTTGCCCGCGAGAAGGACGAACCCTACGATCCGGCCGCCTTCGACGCCGCCATGACCGAAGCGGTGTCCGACACCGTGCGGAAACAGGCCGAGGCCGGCATCGAGATCGTGTCTGACGGTGAAACCTCCAAGATCAGCTATGCCACCTACGTCAAGGACCGGTACACCGGGTTTTCCGGCGACAGCCCGCGCAACGCGCCGGCCGATCTCAAGATGTTTCCCGGCTTTCTGAAACGCATCGCCGACGAAGGCGGCACGCCGCAATATGCAAGGCCGATGTGCGTCGATGCGGTGACTTCCAAAGGTCAGGACGAGCTGAACAAGGACATCGCCAACCTCAAGGCGGCAATGGCGGCTCATGGTGTCGAGCGCGGCTTCATGAATGCCGCCTCGCCCGGCGTGATCTCGCTCTTTCTGCAAAACGATTATTACAAGACCCGCGAAGCCTATCTCGCCGCCCTCGCCGATGCGATGAAGGCGGAATACGAAACCATCGTCGCCGCCGGGCTCGATCTGCAACTCGACTGCCCCGACCTGGCCCTGTCGCGCCACATGCTGTTTGGCGATCTCACCGACGCCGAATTCCTCAAGGTCGCGGCCGCCCATGTCGAGGCGCTCAACCACGCGCTGACCGAGGTGCCGCAAGATCGCGTTCGCGTGCACATCTGCTGGGGCAACTACGAGGGCCCGCATTGCTGCGACATCGGCATGGACAAGGTGTTTTCCACCCTGATGGCCACCCGGTCGCGGTATGTGCTATTCGAGACCTCAAACCCCCGCCACGGCCATGAGTGGACCGTGTTCCGCGACCGGAAGTCCGAGATCCCCGATGACAAGGTGCTGGTGCCCGGCGTGGTCGACACGACGACCAATTTCGTCGAACACCCCGACCTCGTGACCCAGCGGATCGAACGCTTTACGGAAATCGTCGGGGCCGAGCGGGTGATCGCCGGATCGGATTGCGGCTTTGGCACCTTCGCGGGCTTTGGCGCGGTCGATCCCGACATTGCCTATGCCAAGTTGCAGGCCCTCTCGGACGGCGCCGCGCAGGCGCGATGACCCCGCTTGTCCTGATCCCCGGAATGATGTGCGACGCGCGGCTGTTCGCGCCGCAGATCGCCGCGTTTTCGGGCAACCGCGGCCTTCATCTGGCACCGATCGCTGCACAGGACAGCGTGCCGGCGCTTGCCGCCCAAATCCTCGCCAGCGCGCCGCCGCGATTTGCGTTGGCGGGGCTATCGATGGGCGGAATCGTGGCGATGGAGGTGCTGCGGCAGGCGCCCGACCGGGTTGACCGGATCGCCCTGATGGATACCAACCCGCGCGCCGAAAACGACGCGGTCAAAGTCCGTCGCCGGCCACAGCTCGAAGCCGTGGCGCAGGGCCGGCTGGCGCAGGTGATGCGCGAGGAGATGAAGCCCAACTATCTCGCGCCCGGACCGCGCCGGGCCGACATTCTCGACCTCTGCCTCGAGATGGCGCTGGCGCTCGGGCCCGAGGTCTTTGCCCGCCAGTCCCGTGCCTTGATGGACCGGCCCGACCAATGCGACACCCTGCGCGCGGCGCGGCTGCCGGCGCTGGTGCTCTGCGGCCGGGCGGATGCGCTCTGCCCGGTTCATCGCCATGAGTTGATGGCCAATCTGATCCCCGGCGCGCGGCTCGAAATTGTCGAGGAGGCTGGCCATTTGCCCACCCTCGAACGCCCCGAGTTCGTCAACGCAGCGCTTGGACGCTGGCTGGAGGCCGCATGAACGACCCGCTGCTGACCTTGCTGTGCAAGGTCGATACCCCCACCGTCTGCAACGCCATCGAAGTGGCCCAGGGCCAACGCGGATTCGATGCCTTCACGCGTGGCACCATCCTGGCCTCGGCGCCGGACAGCCCGGCCATGGTGGGCTATGCCCGCACCGCAAGGATCGCCGCCAACCAGCCCCCCGAGGATCCGGCCGAGGTGATCAGGGCCCGGCGCATGGATTATTACCGCCACATGGCCAGCGGCCCGCGCCCGGCCATCACCGTGGTCGAAGACCTCGATTTCCCGGCCTGCACCGGTGCCTTCTGGGGCGAGATCAACGCCACCGTGCACAAGGGTTTTGGCTTGGGTGGCGCGCTGACCAATGGCGTGATGCGCGACCTCGGCGACCTGCCGACGGGCTTTCCGGTTCTGGCGGGCTCGGTCGGCCCGAGCCACGCCTTTGTTCATGTCCGTGACGTGGGCACGGCGGTCACCCTGTTCGGCCTGACCATCAATGACGGCGATCTCGTCCACGCCGACCGCCACGGCGCGGTGGTGATCCCGCCAGACGTCCTGCCCGGGCTGGAGGCCGCGATCGCCCAGCTGATGGTGACCGAAAGGATCGTGCTCGACGCCGCGCGCCGCCCGGATTTCGATATCGCCCGCTTCGAGACCGCCTGGGCCGCCTTCGAGAAAGCCCGGACCTGAAGCCGGGCATTCGGGCGCCCCGGCCTCAGCTGCGCCAGGCGCCCGCCAACCCGATGCCCCCCACCGCGACCAGCGACACCGCCCAGACCAGATCGAGGTTGAACCAGGTCTTCGAGACCACCCGCACCCCGAGCCAGAGGTAGACCAGCAAGGCCAGGGCTCCCCCGGCCAGCACCATGGCCAGGGTGTGCACCGCCGCGACCGCCAGCGCGGTGCCGAGATTGGCCGCCATGAGCGCGGTCGCCGCCGCGTGCCCGGCGTCGAGGCCATCGGCCGCGCAAAGCCCCAGATACATCGGCACCAGCATCAGCCCCGCGCCATGTGCCAGCGCGGCGAGGAAAGACCAGAGCGCCAGTTTCGATGGCGGCACCCGCGAAAGAATGCGCGGGTGCCGCCGGTTGACCAGCAGATAGGCCCCCATGGCGATGACGATCAGCGCCGCCAGGATGCGGATCTCGCGTTGCCAGTCGACCAGCGCCACCATCAGCGAGAACGGCAGCAGGATCGCCGTCATCGACAGGAAATGCCCGGTCGCCAGCCCCGCCAGCGCCTGTGGCAAGGCCGTGGCCCGGCGCTCCATCAGCGCCGAAGACACCGCCAGTGGCCAGCCCATGCCTGGGTTCAGCCCGTGATAGACGCCGACGGCCACGACCGCCCACCAGAGCCCGGCATCACCGCTCAAGACAACGCCCGCCCCGGACTTGATCCGGGGCCTCTTGGTCAGCCGTAGCGAATAGGTCCCGGGGCGAACCCGGGACGGGCGCGGCGCCGCTCACGCCGACGGGTAGCAGAAGCTGTCGGTCGAACAATCGCCGCCCTCGAGCCGGATCTGGTGGCTGCGATAGCCCTTCGGGAAATCGACCCAGAAATCCGGGTCGAGCGCGAAACTGCCGTTTTCGTTCCGGGCCATCACCATCGCGGCCCCGCGATCGCCAGGATAGAACTGGTCATCCCAGGTCGAATAAAGCGAATTGGTCCAGTAGACCCGTTTGCCGTCGCGGCTGATCTCGACCATCTGCGGCCCATAGCCGAAATCCGCGCCATTGGGATGCTTGGTCTTCTTGACGATGCCACCGATCTCGACCTTGCCGGCAAGCACAGGGTTCATCGGATCGCTGACGTCATACTGATGCATCTCGCCGGTGCCCCAACAGGAGACATAGAGATACTTGTCATCCAGCGACAGGTCGATGTCGGTCACCAGTGGCGGCACCGCCTCGAACCCCTTGAGCAGCTCGGGCAACGCGTCAGCGGCAGCCGGTTGCGGATCGATGGTGACGGTCTTCTTGGCGTCAAAGCTGCCATCCTCGTTGCGCCACCAGGTAAAGATCGCGCCTTGCAGGTTGGTGGTGTCCACCACCACGCCACAGAACCCGTATTGTTTGGCCGGATCATGCGCCGGGCGGATCTCCAGCGCCATCTGATGATTTTCGCCGAGGTCAATGGTCTGCACGCATTTGCGCGCCCGCAGATCCCAGAAGTGGATCGAGTGACCATATTTGTTCGACAGCAGGTCTTCGGGCACGATACCATTCTCGAACTGCGGCGGCAGGCCCCATTCCGAGCTGACCATGTAGTCGCGCGGCAGATTCCACCAGAAATCGTAGTGTTTGTCCTGCGCGCCCCGGTCCATTTCATAGCGGCCGCGGATCTCGAAAGTCTCGCAATCCATGATGAAGATGCCCGGAGGCCCATCGGTGCCGTCCTTGCCGCCGCCGCCCAGGGTCGAGACATAGATGCCCTCGGGGCCGCAATGGATGGTGTGCGGGCGGGAATAGCCGGTCTTTTCGAAGAGTTCTTCCGGCTCGATGATCTTGTGGATCTTGGCCTTCAACGGCTCTTTCACATCGATCACGTAGATCCGCGACGAACGGATGCCGGGAATGATCAGGTAGCGCCGTTCGAGGAAGGCATGGCCGGTCAAAGGCGACAGCGCCGAAGAACAGGCGTTCCAGCCGAAATGGTGAAATTCGTCGCCCTTGTTGGGCATGAAGAGGCTGTGCTTGATCTCGCCGAAACTGTCCGACGCGGGGTCCACGTCGACAACGGCAAGACCATCGGGCTGCGTGCCGTCGGGGCTGAGCAATAGGGTAAAGGCAAGTTTTTCTACAGGCCCCTGCATCGCCGCCTTGGCCGAGGGGTAAAACGTCGGATCCGGTCTCAAAGTCATTACAGTTCCTCCCTTGAAAAAACGATGTGGTGGATCGTAATGCTCGGCCCCTGTTGCGGGCAGCTTGTGCCGCCGCCCTGCAATCTCTTGCGATCCGGGCGACCCTCCCTGCCGCCCGAAGGGTCATCGGCTCAGCCCGTCACATCGACGACGACTCGGCCCTTGACCTGTCCTTTGAGGATATCACGCCCCAGTTGCGGCAGATCCGACAATACCGCCGGCTGCACCATGGCCTCGAGCTTGTCCATCGGCAGATCCCGGGCGATGCGCTTCCAGGCGCGGACCCGGTTGTCATAGGGCTGCATCACGCTGTCGATGCCCAGCAGGTTGACGCCCCGCAGGATGAAGGGGGTGATCAGCGCGCCTTCGATCGCCGCCCCGCCGGCCAGGCCGATGGCCGCGACCGACGAGCCGTATTGCATCTGCTTGAGCACCCGGCCCAGCATCGAACCCGCCACCGCATCGACGCAGCCACCCCATTGTTCGGCTTCCAGCGGCTTTTTCGACACGTCGCTCAGATCGTCGCGAGCGACGATCTGGCTGGCGCCGAGGCCCTTGAGATAGCCCTCCTGTTCCGGCCGCCCGGTGACCGCCGCCACCTCGTGCCCCAGCTTGGCCAGCAGCGCCGTCGCCACCGAGCCCACACCGCCTGCCGCGCCGGTGACCAGCACCGGCCCGTCCTTGAGCCCCTGATCCTCCAGCGCCATCACCGCCAGCATCGCGGTCAGACCGGCGGTGCCCACCGCCATCGCCTGACGGGTGTCGAGACCCTCGGGCAGCGGCACCAGCATGTCGGCCTTGACCCGGGCCTTCTCGGCATAGCCGCCCCAGCGGTTCTCACCGACGCGCCAGCCGGTCAGCACCACCTTGTCGCCGGGCTTGTAACGGGCGTCGTCAGAGCTCTCGACCGTGCCGGCGAAGTCAATGCCGGGCACATGCGGATAGTTGCGCACCAGCCCGCCGCCCGGCCCGATGCAGAGCCCGTCTTTGTAGTTCACCGTCGAATATTCCACCGCCACGGTCACGTCGCCCTCGGGCAGCTGGTCTTCGCTGACCTGCGCCACGCTGGCGGATGTCTTGCCCTCGTCGTTCTTTTCGACAAGCAGTGCCTTGAACATGTGGTCTCTCCTTAAATCCAGAAATTGTCTTTGACGGTCGCCGGGCGCGTACCGTCCGGGGCCTCGACCGTCACTTCGGTGCCGGGGTCCCAATGGGTCATGCGGATCATGCCGATGGCCACGTTGGTGTCGAAATCCGGTGACCAGGCTGCCGAGGACACGCGGCCCACGATCTTGTCTCCCGCCCGGATCGGCCAGAACCGGTCACAGCCGCCGGGCAGCGGATCGCCACCCATGGCGATCGGCCGGATCTGCTTGACCGGCCCTTCCACCGCCACCCGAAGCAGCGCGTCACGGCCGATACAGCCAATCGCCGTCTGGGTGTTGCAGAACTTGCCCAACCCGCATTCATGCGGCGTGTTGTCGTCGGTCATGTCATTGCCGTAAGACAGCAGCCCGCCCTCGACACGCTCGATCCCGTTGGGGCAGCCGGCGTGCACATCCAGCGACCTGCCGGCCTCCATCAGCGCATGCCATAGCGGCATGCCGATGTCGGAGCCTTCGACGTAGATCTCGAACCCGCCCTGCTTGGAATAGCCCGAGCGCGCGACCACCAGATCGCGGCCCTGGAAATCAAGCACCTTGTAGCGGAAAAAGCGGATGTCGCGCACGGTGTCGCCGAACACCGCCGCCATCAGATCATCCGACTTCGGCCCCTGCACCGCCAGCGGCGAGACATCGGGCTCATCCACCAGAACATCGAGCCGGTAGCCATAGGCCAGCCCCTTGACCCAGTAGAGCAGATCACTGTCGGCGATCGAAATCCACCAGCGGTCCTCGGCCAGTTTCACCGCCACCGGGTCGTTCAGCATGCCGCCGGTCTCGTCGACGATGGGCACGTAGTAGCATTGCCCCGGCAGCATCGAGCGCAGGTCGCGTGGAGTGAGCAATTGCATCAGCCGGCTGGCGTCGGGGCCGCGCAGCTCGACCTGCCGTTCACAGGCCACGTCCCAGACCTGCACCGCCTCTTTCAGATGCCGGTAATCCTCCTGCATCGAGCGGAAGACGGTCGGCAGCAGCATGTGGTTGTAGACCGTATAAGCCTTGACGCCGGCGGCCTCGACGCCTTCGGAAAACGGCGTGCGGCGAAGACGACGGGAAGGGGAAATCAGCGCCATCAGCCAAGCTCCTTGATGCGGTTGCGCAGTTGAAATTTCTGGACCTTGCCGGTCGATGTCTTGGGGATCGGCTCGAAGATCACCGATTTCGGCGTCTTGAACCCGGCCAGATGCTCGCGACAGAAGGCGATGATACTGGCCTCGTCGGCCTGCGATCCGGCGCGCAGCTCGACAAAGGCGCAGGGCGCCTCGCCCCATTTCGGATGTGGTCGGGCGACCACGGCGGCAGTCTGGATGTCGGGGTGGCGA
This sequence comes from Marinovum sp. PR37, assembly GCF_028807375.1. NCBI lineage: Bacteria > Pseudomonadati > Pseudomonadota > Alphaproteobacteria > Rhodobacterales > Roseobacteraceae > Marinovum > Marinovum sp. PR37. The sequence continues at coordinate 11,549 of NZ_JARAML010000019.1, forward strand.
TAGAGCACCGCCTCGACCTCGACGGAAGAGACATTCTCGCCGCCGGAAATGATGACATCCTTGAGCCGGTCGCGGATCTGGATGTAGCCGTCGTCGAACACCACCGCGCCATCGCCCGACCAGAACCAGCCGTCCTGCATCGCCTCGGCGGTGGCCTGCGGGTTTTTGTAATAGCCCTTCATCACCGTATTGGCGCGGATCGCGATCTCTCCTTGCGTCTCGCCATCGGCAGGCACCAGCCGGCCGGTCTTGCGGTCGAACACCGCGACATCCTCGACCATGGGCAGCGCCACGCCCTGCCGGGCGCGATGGCTGGCCTGGGTGCCGGCGTCCAGCCCGACCCATCCCGGTTGCGGCAGGCATTGCGAGATATGGCCGTAGGTTTCGGTCAACCCATAGACATGCATCACCTCGGCTCCCAGAGCGGCCATCCGTTCGAGGATGGCAGGCGGCGGCGGCGCGCCGGCGGTCATGACGTTGAGCGGCGGGTCGAAGCGCGGCGCGTCGGGGCTCTCGGCCAGCATTTGCAGGATCACCGGCGCAGCCCCGAAATGCGTCACGCCATTGGCCTGGATCGCGGCAAAGAGGTCTTCGGGGGCGTAGGATTTCGGAAACACCATGGTGCCGCCCATGATCGCGACCATCCAGGGATGGCCCCAACCGTTGCAATGAAACATCGGCACCACCGACATGTAGACCGGCCGTTGCGGCATGGCCCAGGCCGCCACCGTGCCCATCGCCATCAGATAGGCACCGCGATGATGATAGATCACACCCTTGGGCCGGCCGGAGGTGCCCGAGGTGTAATTCAGCGCCATCGCCTGCCATTCGTCGGCCGGCAGCCCGTCGCCGTCGAACGGCGCGGCGAGGAAATCGTCAAACGTTGTGGCGCTCTGCGCTGCGCCCCCGGGCAGCGGGATCTCGATGACCTCAGGCCGGTTTTCCGCCAGCGTCAGCGCATCCCGCACCAGCCCGAGCATGTCGGTCGAAGCAAGAATCAGCCGGCTGTCGGAATGGTCGAGGATATAGCCGATGGTCTCGGCTTCGAGCCGGGTGTTCAGCGCCGACAGCACTGCCCCGGCCATCGGCACCGCGAAATGCGCCTCGAACAGTTCCGGCAGGTTGGGCGCGATCACCGTGACTGTGTCGCCGACCCCGATGCCCCGGGCCGTCAGCCCGCCGGCAAAGCGGCGCACGCGGTCGTGAACCTCGCCCCAGGTGCGGCGCACATCGCCCTGCACCGTCGCGACGTGATCCGGGTGGACAACAGCGGCGCGTTTCAGGAAAGACACCGGCGAGAGCGGCACATGATTGGCCGCCCCCGGTGCGAAAGCGTCGAAATGCTCCTGCATCCCCTGCCTCCCGGCGTTAACGTGGTCCGTGCCAGTCGATCTGGCAGATCTCGGCCGAGCGACCGTCGAAATCCCAGACCCGGCCGTGGGCGCGTACCCGGCTCTTGGTGGCGGTGGCGACGGTGATGTCGGGGCCCATCCAGTAATCGGTGTTGGTGATCACGGTTTCCTTGCCCTGGGCGTTGGTCACCGGCACCACTTCGCCCTGGATCTTCTTGCCGACCATCAACCGGCGGGCGTTGCCCTCGGTCTCGAAGCTCACCGGTGCGCGCTCGGCGCCGAGGAATTCGCTGACCAGCATGCCGAAAAGCCCGGTGGTGCCCCGCGCCGCGCCCGAGAAGATGGCGACCAGCGCGTCATAGGCCGCCTCGCTGGCATTTTCGTCGATATAGGCGGCGGCCTTCCAGTTGCCGCGGCCCATGTTGCCGGGGATGTCCATGATCAGCCCGACGTTGAGGCCCGACAGCGTCTCATCGCCATAGGCGCCGTCGTCGATCCGGATGCCGACCCAGGCCTGGCAATAGCCTTCGGTGGGCGGGTGCTTGCCCAGGCTGACAACGCAGGGACAGAACACCGTGCAGTTGCAGTTCAGGATCAGCTCCCCCTTGATGGTCCAATCGGGGATTTGGGTGGCGTCGAGTGGCATGGTTCCTCCCTAGAACAATGGCAGTGCAAAGCCTGCGGCAATCAGCGCCAGGCCCAGCGGTTTCGTCAGATAGCGCCCGATGTCGGGCAGTTTTTCCAAAGTCATCAGCACCATGGCGAGCCCCATGAAGGCCAGGTTCATGGTGCCGCCGATGAAGGCGAGCAGCATCAGCGCCCAGCAGCAGCCCACGCAGTCGAGCCCCAGCCGCAACCCGTTGCGGAACGGGCCTTCCTCCCAATGCTGGATGAAGAAGGTCAGCGGCGCGCGGCAGCGCGACAGGCAGGCGGCCTTCATCTCGGTGAACTGATAGGCCCCGGCGCCGATCAGCAGCAGAGCGGTCAGCGGCACCGACAGGCTCTGCCCGAGCGTGCCGATCAAGCCTGCGCGAAAGAGCGCCACCTGCGCTGCGGCGGCCACCAGCGAAAAGCCGAGCCAGGCGCTCAGATAACCGCCCACCAGCTTGCCGAACCCGGTCGACGTGACATGGCCAAGGTCATCGTAGGTGCGCAGGGCGGGCAAGGCCGTCGGGGCCATCATCGCCGCCGACATCAACGCCCACATGGCAAAGGCGGGGCCAAAGCCCGACGCCCCCAAAAGGCCGCCGCACAGCAGCTCGATCACGCCCGCGCCATAGGTCGCCTCGAGGGCGCGCAGCTCATTGGGGATCGCCATGGCAAACAACGCCAGCCAGGCCAGCAACAGCACCGCGAAGAAGCCCAGCCAGTGCATCCGGCCGACCGAAATGCCACGCAATGCCTGCACGCGCCCTCTCCTTCTTGCCTTGGGCCCCCTGTCTGGGGTAAAAATGCCTGACAATTAAATGTAAGACAAATGAAAAAAACGGAACGAAATCAACGTAGCGATCTGCCAGCACAGATCGCCAAGGCGCTGCGGGATGCGATTCTCTCGGGAGAGCTGACCGCCGATGACCGGCTTCCTTCCGAATCGGACCTGGCCGAAACCTTCGAGGTGTCCCGCCCCACCGTGCGCGAAGCGCTCAAACGGCTGGCGGCGCAATCGCTGATCCGCACCGAGCGCGGCGCCTTTGGCGGGGCCTTCGTGCGGCGGCTGTCTTATGACGAGGCGCAGGCCCAGCACGCCAGCACCTCGACGCTGCTGCTGTCGATCAACGAGGTCGATTTCGCCGTCGCCTGCGAGGCGCGCTATGCGCTGGAGACCTCGGTCACTGCGCTAGCCTGCGCCCGCCGCAGCGCCGACGACCTGGCGGCAATGCGCGAAGAGATTGCGCGGCAGGGGCGCGGCGGCCTGTCGGACGAGGAGTTCTGCGCCTCAGACGTGGCGCTGCACCGCCGGCTGGTCGATGCGGCGGGCAACCCGATCCTCTCGTATCAGCTTGCCGGGGCGGTCGAGGCGATGCAGCCGTTGATGAACATGATCACCTTTTCCGCCCGCTCGCGCGAGGAAATCATCACTCTGCACACCCGCCTGACCGACGCCGTCGAGGCGGGTGTCCCTGAGGCAGCGAATGCCACGCTTGCCGCGCTCGAGCGCTATACGCTGGAGCTGGGCCAAGGCGTGATCGCCCTGCGCGCCAGGCGGTCTCGGCCCGAGACCGGCTGAGGCCGGAGCCCGGCCCGAATTCGCATCGGGCGCGGGTGGTTTTCCATTGCATGCGCCGGAATTCTCCGCTTGCATCCGGTTGCAAGCAGCAGGGGGCATCGGGCATGAAAACGCGAACCAAGGCAGTGGTCATCGGCGGCGGTATCGCCGGGTGTTCGACGCTTTACCACCTTGTACAGGAAGGCTGGAGCGACGCGGTGCTCGTCGAACGTGACGAGCTGACCTCGGGCACCACCTGGCATTCGGCCGCCCAGGTGACCAATTTCGGCATGACCCAGACCATGGTGGGGCTGAAAAGCCATTCCATCGCGCTCTACAAGAGGCTGCGCGACGATCCCGACTATCCGGTCGGCTACCACCACGGCGACGGCGGCATCCGGCTGGCCAATACCGAGGCGCAGATGCAGGGCTATCGCCACTTCGCCTCGATGGCACGCGGCATGGGAGTGGAATTCGATGTGATCGACGCCGCGGAATGCGCCCGGCGGCATCCGCTGATCTCGACCGATAACCTGCTTGGCGGGCTCTGGGACGGCGCGGATGGCGATATCGATCCGGCGCAGCTTTGTCAGGCGCTGGCCTTTCACGCCCGCAGGGGCGGCGCCGAGGTCTATCGCAGCACCGAGGTAACCGGGTTGACGCAAAGGTCCGATGACACCTGGACGGTGCACACCGACAAGGGCGATATCGAATGCGATGTGGTGGTCAACGCCTGCGGCTACCGGGTCAACGAGGTGGGCGCCATGATGGGGGTGCAGCATCCGGTGGCCTCGATGGAGCACCAGTATTTTGTCACCGAGGATATCCCGGCGATTGCCGAGGCCGGCCACCGCATGCCGCTGCTGCGCTGTCCGATCAGCGATTACTACTGCCGGCAGGAAAAGAACGGGCTGCTGCTCGGATTCTATGAACAGGACTGCAAGACCTGGGGGATGGACGGCATCAGCCCCGGGTTTTCAAACGATCTCTGCCCGGATGATCTCGACCGGGTGATGGATGTGCTGGAAGGTGCGTTTGCGCGCATGCCCGCGCTGACCGAGGCCGGTATCAAGCGGGTGGTGAACGGCCCGATCACCTATACCATCGACGGCGCGCCGCTGGTCGGGCCGATCCCGGGCAAGCGCAATGCCTTTTGCATCATCGGCCTGCGCGCAGGCGTTGGCGAAGGCGGTGGCCATGGCTGGCTTCTGGCGCAGCAGATCGTGCATGGCGAAGCCTGTTATGACACCTGGGTGGTGGACCCGCGCCGCTTTGGCCCGCAGTGCAATGTCGAGCTGACCGCGCTCAAAGCGATCGAGGACTACCAGAACGAATTCCGCTTTCACTTCCCGCATGAACACCGCCCCGCAGGCCGCAATGCCCGCGTCACGCCGCTGACCCCGGTACTGGCGGCCGAGGGCGCCGAATTCACCGTCGTCAATGGATGGGAGCGGGTGGACTACATCAAGCCGACACCGGATTTTCACCCCTCGCTGACCTTCGATTTCGACGAGACCTTCGAAACCGTCGGCGCCGAGGTGAAGAATGTCCAGGAAAATGTCGGCCTCTGCGAGGTCAACGGATTCAACCGCTTCGAGATCACCGGCGCCGACCGGCATGAATTCCTTGACCGGATGTTCTGTGGCACGGTCACGCGCCGGCCCGGCCGGGTCGGGCTGGGCTATCTTCTCAACCATCACGGTATGCTCAAGGGCGAGGCCACCATCGCGAACCTGCCGGCCAGCGACCGGGGGCCCGCGCGCGTCTGGTACGGGTCTGCGGCGGCGGCGGAATTGCACGACATGGATTGGCTACAGGCGCATCTGCGCGCCGATGAGGATGTGCAGATCGGCAGCCTGACCAACGCGCAGACGATCCTCGTGCTGGCCGGCCCCAGGGCGCGGACGGTGCTCTCGGCCTGCGCGCGGGGCGATTGGTCGGCCGTGGCCTTTCCCTGGCTTTCGGTGCGGGAATGTTTCATCGGCATCGCCCCGGCCACGGTGCTGGCGGTCAGCTTCTCCGGCGAACCCGCCTATGAGATCCATGTGCCGAACAGCGCGCTTCTTGCCGCTTATCACGCGCTGCGCGACGCCGGCGCGGCGCATGGCCTGCGGCTGTTCGGGGCGCGGGCCGTGGACTCGATGCGCATGGAAAAGGGCTTTCTGCACTGGAAAGCGGATATCCTGACGGAGTTTGACCCTTTCGAAACCGGGCTCGACCGCTTTGTGCGAATGAAAAAGCCCGGATTCATCGGCAAACCGGCATTGCAACGGCGCCGCGCCGAGGGGCCACGGAAACGGCTGGTGACCCTGAGCCTCGATACCCGGCAGGCCCCCGCCCATGCCGGTGCCTCGCTCATGCAGGATGACAGGGTGGTGGGTTCGATCACCTCTGGCGCATGGGGCCACCGGACCGGGCTCAACCTGGCTTATGCCTTTGTAGAGCCCGATCTGGCGAAAGCTGGCCGCGCCTTGCAGCTCGACCTCTGCGGCCGGATGGTGGCCGCCGAGGTCATCGCGCCGAGCCCCTATGACCCGGACTTCGCCTTGCTGCGCGGCTGAAGGCGCCGCGCCGTCAGCTTTCCGAAATCTGTTCCAGCGCCACGCCGGCGGCCGACGGATCGCCATCACTCGAGAGATCGCCCAGCGAGACAATGCCCACCAGCCGCTTGTCGCGGTCCACCACCGGCAGGCGGCGCACCTGGTTCTCGCCCATGTTGCGGGCAACAGCGGCGACCTCTTCATCGTCGCGGCAATAGAGAACGTCGTGTGTCATCACTTCGGAGACCTTGCAATCGGCATCCTTGCCGGCGGCCAGCCCCTTCACCACGATATCGCGGTCGGTGACCATGCCGACCAGGCGGTCGTTGTCTCCCACCGGGACAAAGCCGGTGTCGATCCGTTTCATGATCTCGGCGGCGTCGCGCACGTTCTGCGTTGGTGTTACGGTCACGGGGTGTGCTGTCATCACCTGACTGACTTGCATGATATCCTCCTTGACTGTTGCGGCGGCGCGCCTTGGCGGCCGCCTCATGAACCCGGGAAACAGTCGCCGCGCCTCGATGTTCCAAGCGGGCTGTCCGCGCCGGCATCGCCCGGCCGGTGGAACATCTTCGCCGGCGTCCCGGTTGGTCCCGAAATCGGACCGTCAAGGACGCAGCCATGCCGAAACTCATCCTCATCTCCGGCCCCTCGGGCATCGGCAAGAGCCCGCTGGCCGAAAACCTCTGCCGGATCGACCGCGAATTGGCCGACGAGATCGAGGAACTGGTGCTGTTCAACGACCGTCGCATGCGACCCGGCGAAACAGACGGCGTGGATTACCATTTCCGCACGCGGGACGAGATCGAAAGACTGGGCGAGAACCCCGGGGTTCTTCTGATCGACAATCGCGGTGATCTTCAGGCGCTGGATCTGGCCGAGATCGACCGCATTCTCGAAAGCGGATGCCACGCACTCTACGAGGGCAACCCCGGCCTGCCCGCCAGGCTGCGCGAGGCGGGCATCCTGGCCCGGCATGACAGCCTGTCGATCTTTCTGGCGCCGTTGAGCCGCGAAGAGATCCGCCAGGCCAAGGCCGATGACATCGACCTTCCCGGTCTCTTTGCCGGGATCCAGCGGCGCAAGCTGCTGCACCGCACGTCGCAAGAGGAAGGCACGCTCTCGCTCGGCGATCTGGAGAATATCGAGACCCGGGCCACCAGCGCTTATGACGAATGCCGGCAGGCCTGCCATTTCGATCATGTTGTGCCGCTCCATGACGGTGAAGGCAACGACAATTGGGACCGCTTCGGCCTGCCGATCGGCAGCGCCCGACACGCCACCCGGACGGTGGCCGCGCTGATCCGGGGCGAGGCCGCCGAAGGGGCCGAAACCTGGGAGGCCGACCTGCTGCCATGAGCCTGCAATGACCGTCTTTGTCGTGGTCGCCGCCGTGGCTCTATCGCTGGTCCTTGGCGCCGTCTGGAGCCTCTACCTCCCGCTGCCCGACCGGCTGAAGGGCAATGCGCTGGCCTTTGGCGGCGGTGCACTCTTGTCGTCGCTGATCCTCGAATTGTTCCAGCCCGCGATCGACGCCACCGGCGCCGCGCCGGCCGCGCTGGCGCTGCTTTCGGGTGCCGTGGTCTTTGCGCTGGTCGATCACTGGGTCGACGAGGTCTGGGGCAGCCGCAGCGGGCTGGGCCTGATGGTCGCGGTCTCGCTTGACGGTCTGCCGGAAAATCTTGTGCTGGGGGTGGAACTGATCGGCGCCTCGGCGCGCGACGTGGCGGCCTTTGCCACAGCCATTGTGCTCACCAACTTGCCGGAAGCGGCAAGCGGTGCACAGAACATGCGTGCCAGGGGCTGGTCGGACCGGAGGATCCTGACGCTTTGGGTGGGTGCGGCGCTGATCCTTTCGGCCGTCACCATCGCCGGCCGGTCGCTGCTTGCCGGCGCCGATGACGCGACCCTGGGCCTGATCCGCGCCTTCGCCGCCGGGGCCATCATCGCCGCGCTGGTGACCGAGCTCTTTCCCCAGGCCTATCGCGATGATGACGATCTGACCGGCGTGTCCAGCGCGCTCGGCGTGATCTGCGCCGCCTTGCTGAGCCAATGAGGCTCAATCGCGGTCGACGAACTTGTTGAACCGGCTGGGTTGGCCGTCCTCGGTCAGATCCTGATGCAGAAAGGCCAGCTTCTGCGCTTCGAAGACCTCGAAGAACCGGTCCCAGCCGATCTATTCCAGATTGTCCTCCGGCGGATCGAAGTCGATGCGCAGCAGATCGCTGCCGCCCTCGGCCTGCCGGACCCGCGCCGGCCGGCCACCGCGCGCCTCGGCCCAGTTGCGGATCACCTCGTGGTTGGTGGTCGTCGTGGCTTCGCTCATCGCTGTCTCCTTTCTCTGTTGCCGGTGCGGCTAGGACACCGCGCGATGCCGCCGGCCGGCGGTCATCTCGATCTTTCCGTCAAATCCGCCCGCCGCGCGCCGTTCGACCTGAACGGTGGCCGCGTGATCGCCCAGCGGCAGGCCCTCGATCACCAGCCGGTCGAGATCTTTTGGCAGATAGGGATCATTGAGGCTGATCTTGTCGCCCTCGCGGGTCATGTCGATCTCGAGCCCGATTAGCGCCTTGAGGCAGAGAAACGGGCTGCCCGCCGCCCAGGCCTGGGGCGAACAGGCCGAAGGATAGGACACCAGATGCGGCATGCCCGAGGCACCAAATCCGCAATAGAGCTCCGGCAGCCCGCGTCGTTCGACGTCATGCGCGGCGGCAAAAAGCCCTTCGAGCAACCGCGCCGCGCGCGGTTTCTGGCCGTATCGGCAGAGCCCGGCGGCGACGATGGAATTGTCGTGCGGCCAGATGCTGCCGGTGTGATAGCCCATCGGATTGAATTGCACCGTCCCCGCCGCAATCGTCCTCATCCCCCAGTCGACAAGGAAATCGGCGTCATCGAAGCGCGCGGCAAAGGTGTCGGCGCGGTGGTTCGACGCCGCCCCGGCAAAAAGCACATGGCCGGCATTCGAGGACAGCACCCGCATCGGCTGTTTCGCACCGTCAAGGCCCAGCACCCAGGCGCCGAGGCCATCGTCCCAGAAGGCGGTTTCCAGTTTGGCAAAGATCGCCTTGGCCCTGGCGTCGCAGGCTGCGGCGGCGGTTTCATCCCCCATCGCGCGATAGAGCGCGGCGGCGGATCGGCGGGCGGCGTAGTTGTAGGCCTGCACCTCGACCAGCGCGATCGCACCCTCGGCCAGCGCGCCATCAGCGTGGAACACGGCGTTGGTGCTGTCCTTCCAGCCCTGGTTGCGCAGGCCCTTGTCGCCGCTTTGCAGGTATTCGATCAGCCCGTCGCCGTCGCGGTCGCCAAAGCTGTCGGCCCAGGCCAGCGCCCGGTCGATGGCGGGGCGAAAGCTCTTGAGCCAGTCGAGATCGCCGACCCGGCGGTAATATTCCTCGGCCAGCATGACAAACAGCAATGTCTGGTCGATGCCGCCGTAGTAGCGGTGAAAGGGCACCTCGCCCAGCCGCGCCATCTCGCCTTCGCGGGCCTCGTGAATGATCTTGCCAGGCGCGCTTTCGTTGGGAATGTCCATCCTGTCGGCCTGGGTCGCGGCCAGATAGTCGAGCACCCCGCGCGCCAGTGCGGGATACAGCCAGGCGGTCTGCATCGCGGTGACGATGGCATCACGGCCAAAGGGCGCGGCAAACCACGGCAGGCCGGCAAAGGGATAGGGGCCGGTCGGCAGCTCGGTGATCAGCTGGGCCAGATCGGAGGCGGAATTGGTCAGCCATTCGTCAAACGCCGGCCGATTGGTCCGCAGCAGCGTAAACCGGTCGCGGCGGGCGCGAAAATCATCCACCGTCTCTTGTTTGCAGGTCTCATAGGCGCCATCCACATCACCCGGCCGCGGCAGGGTGACGGCGGGGCCCTCGGCCTCGACATGGACGCGGGTGGTGATCTCTTCCCCGGCGCCGGGCGCGAGTTGCAGGCGGAAATGGACATGGCCGCCTTCGGTGTCGAAATCGCGGTCAAACCTCACGGCGCTGCGCATTTCAACATCGTCGAGCGTGCGATAGCCAAAGATCAGATTGCGGCCGTCGACCTGCGGCGCATGCAGCTGGCCGCGTCGCGCACGCTCGACGCCGCGCACCTCGAAGATGTCGCGAAAATCGGCCCAGCAATCGAGTGTCACGTCGAGATCGACCGGCCCGGCGCTGTAATTCGTGATCCGCAGCCGGTCATGCAGCGACTGACGCAGAAAGCGTTCGCGGTCGATGTGAATGCCATAGGCCGCGATCTCGCGTCCGGCGCTGTCGTGCAGGCGCCGGTTGGCCATGCTGGATGAAAAAACCGAGGCACCCTCGCCCACGACGGCGCCCATCGCCGTGACCCGGCTTCGGTTGAGCCGCAGGATGAACCGCGACAGCGCGCGGGTGTCGCCGACAAAAAGCCCGTCCTTGCAATGCAATTCCGGCACATCGGCCTCGCCGCCGTTCATGCAGCCGGTGGCGGGAAAGACGGCGAAGGCGCTCTGGTACTTGAGAACGTGGAAATCGTCCCGTGTGTCGGGACCGAAATCATTGGGGATGGCCTTGCGGTTTTCTGCGGGCATCAGACCGGCTTTGCCATGGCGCCGCCCGGATTGGGCGTTCTGCGGTCCGACAGGCTCCGCGCGGGGCCGGGATGCGACCGGCCGCGCCGGCGTATCCGGGGGCCGGACCTGCGGTGCAGCCTGCCTTCGATGATCTCGGAATAGAGTTTGACGTGACGCTCGGCCATCACTCGCGAGGAAAAGCGCTCTTCGAAGCATCTCTGCACCTCGGCCCGGTCGAGGCTGGCCAGGCGGCCCACGGCGGCGGCGGCGCTATCCACGTCCTCGACCACGAAGCCGCTGCGCCCGTCGTCGATCACCTCGGGCACCGAGCCGCAGTTGTAGCCGATCACCGGCGTGCCACAGGCCATCGCCTCGATCATCACCAGTCCGAAGGGTTCGGGCCATTGGATCGGAAAGATCAACCCGGCGGCACCGTTGAGGAATTCGGGCTTCTGCGGATCGCCGATCTCGCCCAGGAACCGGATTTGCTCTCCGTCGATCTCGGGCGCGACGCGGGCTTCCCAGAACTCCTGATCCACCTTGTTGATGCGCGCGGCGATCCTGAGCTGGCGGCCTGCGGCGCGCGCAATGCGGATTGCGTCGAGCACGCCCTTTTCGGGGCTGATCCGGCCGAGGAACGCCAGATAGCCGTCCTTGGCCTCGGGCCGGTTGTAGGCCGGCAGGTGATCGCGCGGATAGCCGTGCGGAATGACATCGGCCCAGTTGGCGCCCGGGCGGGTCCGCCTTTGCGCTTCGGAGAGGGCAATCAGCGGGAACGCGCGATACCGCGCATAGAACCGTGACAGCTCGGGCGTATCGACGCGCATGTGACAGGTGGTGACCGTGCGCCGGGCGACATCCTCGAACAGCGGGAAATGCAGGAACCGGGTGTGGAAATGCACGATGTCGAAATCGTCGAAGTGCCGCACCACCCGGTCGAGTTCCAGCAGATGTTCGGCGGCTTCGATCTGATCGCCGGAACCGGCGGTCAGCGGCATTTCGCGACAGGGCACCAACTCGCCATGCACCACGCTATCGGCAGTGGCGAAGACGGTGACCTCATGCCCCATGAAACTCAATTCCTGCGTGAGCGTCGAAATCACCCGCTCGGTGCCGCCATACTGGCGCGGGGGCACGCTTTCAAAAAGCGGGGCAACATGTGCAATCTTCATCGTCTGCTCCCTTTCTGGCCTGCGGCGCGGGCCGGAACGGCCCGCCGCGCGGCTCATTCGGCGGCGGTCAGTTCGGCTCTCAGGCACGTGCGGCGATAGGCTTCGGTGGCCGCGAACCAGCCTTCCTTGCTGCCGCAATCGTAGCGCGCACCGGAAAAGCGGAAGCCGTGCAGAGCCCCGAGCGCGGTGATCGCATCGGTGAGCTGGATCTCGTCGCCGGCCCCGGGCCCGGTGCGCTCGAGCTCGTCCCAGATGGCTTCGGCCAGCACATAGCGGCCGACGGCGGCAAACTGCGAAGGCGCCTCCGCCGGATCGGGTTTTTCCACCAGATCGCGGGCCGGAATTACTTGCGAGACGGCAGCGTCCTTGCCGACGTCGAAAATGCCGTAGTTGCCCACCTTGTCACGATCAACCTTTTGCGCCGCGACCAGGGATTTCATCCGCTCCGGGTCGAAGGCGCGACCCATTTCGGCCAACGTCGGATCGCCGAGGATCAGGTCATCGGGCAGGATCACGCCAAACGGGCCGGGCAAGGCCCGCGCGCGGGCGCAAAGCACCGCATGACCCAGGCCCAGAGGCTCCTTCTGGTCGACGAATTCGACATCGATACCGGCCAGGAAGGAATTCGGCCGGGTCGAGAGTTTTTCAATGTATGAGCCGAACCCGGGCTTTGAGGCGCGGGTCACCAGCACGATCCGTTGCGCCCCGGCAGCGGCGGCCTCGGACAGGGCGAATTGCAGCAGCGGCGTGTCGTAGATCGGCAGCAATTCCTTGGCAATCGCATCCGTTGCAGGGCGCATCCGCGAGCCGTTGCCGGCTACCGGAAGAACCACTGTGTCCAGTCGTGTCATCTGAAGCGTCTCTCTCATATCCAGTCGTCGCAATGTTCCGTTCAGAACAACGGATCACCCCTGATGTTCCAGAACCGGGGGGCGGATTGCCGCCGCCGGCCCATGCGTCCCGGCCCGGCCAGCAAAAGCCCGCGCATGTCCGGCGCGGCGCGCCCCGGATCACGCGACCCGCACGGCCCCGCGCGAAAGCGCCGTCATCAGCCGGCCCCGGGTCGCCGGAGTGGACAGGGCGCGCGAGACCCCGCAGCGGCCGGGGTTGACGATTTCCGCGATCTCGAGGTCGGGCAGATCGATGGGCACCCGTTCGGGCTGTCCTGTCCGGCGTTGGGCGGCCTGCGCGTGGCCAGCATCGGCGTGACCGGGGACGGCCGGTTTTGTCAGGGTTTCCGGGCTTTCGATCTTGGTCAGCAGAATTTCGGGGATCACCCGGAGCTCCTCGCCGGCCCGGATCAACCGGTTGCAGAAAGCGCGCGCGCCGTCGATGCCGTCGGAAAAGCCGCCCAGCCGTTCGAAAACGCCGCGATGAAACAGGCCGGCATTCACATGCGTCCAATCGCCCGGCACGCCGGAGACCTGTTGCAGGTCGGGGCCAAAATCCTCCGTCAGCGGCAGCGCCCGCCGGATAGCCACCCGGCAGCCATCCGCCAGGAGCAGCTCGTGATGGGTCAGCACGGCGCCGACCCGGTTCTTGCGCGTCCACTTGCGGATCGGTTGCACGGTGTCCAGCGGATCGCCGAGCAACCGCGCCTGCCGCAAGACCTTTTCGCGGTGCGGGATGTCGTCGCTGTCGTGAAAGGTGACCGCATCGGTGGCAGACATCAGAATGCCGACATTCCTGGCCGCCGCGGCGCCCATGTTGCGCGCCAGGCGGACATAGACCAGACGGTCTTTGTCGAAAAACCGCGACATCGCCTTGCGGGTGCCATCGGTCGACCCGTCGTCGATCACGATGACGACGGTCCGCGGATGGGTTTGCGCGAGGGCGGCGGTAACGGCGGCCACGGCCGGGGCGGCGCGATTGAAGGTCGGAATGACGATGGAAACCGTGGCCAATTTGCCTGGCCCATCGGTGCGCTTTGAGTGCTGCGCAACTTCGGTGCGGGGCCGGCGCCTGATAGCCGGTTCGACGGCTATGTTTCGGGGGACTGGCGGCATGTAGGGCGACCTCGGTGACCGTTGATGACCTGCGGAAGTCCGCACCGGATCTCGTCTCCCGGATGCGCTGCCCCTAAACAGCAGCGCCTGCAAAAGGTTCCCAACCTCCGGTTGCGGCCTGCAAGGGCGCTCGGGAACATCCGGCCACGGCCCTGTGTTACCCCGCAAACCGGCAAAAGGAGCCTTTGCGATGACCCATCCCAATCCCCCCTTCCCGCAACAGAGCCAGCCAATTCCGGGCCGCACCGACCAGATGCAGCCTCGCCCCGACCATGGCGAAGAAAGTTATCGCGGCTCCGGCAAGCTCGACGGCATGGCCGCATTGGTGACCGGCGGCGACAGCGGTATCGGCCGCGCCGTGGCGCTGGCCTACGCCCGCGAAGGGGCGGATCTGTTGATCTCTTACCTCGACGAACATGACGAGGCGCAGGAAACCCAGCGGCTGGTGGAGGAGGCGGGGAAACGTGCCGTGCTGAAACCCGGTGATCTTCAGGAAGCCGACCATTGCCGCAGCTTGGTGCAGGCGGCACATGAAGCCTTTGGCCGACTGGACATCCTTGTCAACAACGCCGCCCACCAGATGCATTTCGACACGTTCGAGGATATTCCCGACACGGAATGGGAGCGGACCTTCCGCACCAATATCCATGCGATGTTCTATCTCTCCAAAGCCGCTGCGCCGCTGATGAAAGACGGTGGAGCGATCATCAACACTGCCTCGATCAATTCCGACAAGCCCAATCCGGGGTTGCTGGCCTACGCCACGACCAAGGGGGCGATCCAGAATTTCACCGTCGGTCTGGCGCAAATGCTCGCGCCGCGCGGAATCCGGGTGAACTGTGTCGCGCCGGGCCCGGTCTGGACGCCACTGATCCCGGCCACCTTGCCGGAGGAATCGGTGCAGCATTTTGGCGAGAATTATCCGATCGGCCGCCCGGCGCAGCCGGCCGAGCTGGCCACCGCCTTTGTGATGCTGGCCGATCCGCTGTCGAGCTACACGGCCGGCGCCACAGTTGCCGTGGTCGGCGGTCAGGCGATGATGTAACCGGCGGGGCCTGAACCATGTGCCGGCGCGCTCCCTTCGGGGCGCGACCGGATACCCGCACCCGCGTCAGCTGGCGTCGTAGTAGCCTTTGCCATACGACGAATAGGCGCCGTATTTTCCGCCATAGCCGTAGCGCTTCATCCCTCTGGGATCGATCTGCGCCATCACCAGGCCATGGACCCGAATGCCGACGGATTCGAATTGGCGCAGGGCTTCGGTGACCTGGGTCTTACTCGTGCGGTCCCAGGCCACGGAGAAGATGATCGCATCCACAAACTGGCCGATCACCCGCGCATCCGGCACCACAAGCACGGGCGGGGTGTCGATGACGATGTAGTCGTAGCTGCGCCGCAGTTCCTGAAGGAATTCCTGAAACCGATCGGACGAGAACAGATCCGCCGCGTTCACGCTCGCCTTTTCCCCGCGCAGCACGTCGACATCCATTCCCGGCGCGCGCACCACCAGTTCCGAAACCGGCCGCTTGCCGGTCAGAGCGGTCACCAGCCCGCCGGGGCTGTCGCCGAAATCGAAGTATTCCGCGAAGGTCCGCCGGCGGATGTCGCCTTCGATAAGCAGCACTTTCTTGCCAAGGCCCGCGAGGTTGTGGGACAGCGAGATCGACTGGGTCGTCTTGCCTTCGCCGGGGATGGCCGAGGTCGACATGATGATCTGTGGCGCTTGATCGATGTCTGACAACAGGACCGACGTTCGCAGATTGCGGATCGCCTCGGCGGCGGCGGAGGTCGGTTTGTCGTTGAGATAGGTGACCAGATTGTCGCGCCGGCGCAGCGGCATTTTGGGAATCTGGCCAAAGACCGCATGGCCGGTGGCGGCTTCGAGATCCTCGGGCGTGCGGAAGCCGCTGTGCATCATCTGCCGGGCCAGAACCAGGCCAGCGCCGAGCAGCCCCCCCAGGATCAGGCACAGCGCGAGAATGCGTGTTTTGCGGGGCTCGACATATTCGCCAGGGGTGGCCTTGGACAAAACGCGACTGTCGGCCTGCTGGAGCCCACGCTGGACGGTAGTTTCCTTGAGCCGGGTGAGGAAGGTCTCATACAGCGTGCGGGTGGCTTCCGTCTCACGCTCGAGCTGTTGCAGCTTTACCAGGTCGGCGGATTGCTGTTCGATCTGCTCCTGAAGCCGGGCATATGAGGCCTCCAGCGCGGCGACCTGCTGCTCTGCCCGTTCCAGCGCGTTTTCCTCGCGGGTGATCAGCAGGGCAAAACGTTCGTCGAACAGCTCACGCGTCGCGCTGTCGTTGCCGGCGCGGGTGACCAGGCGGTCGAGGGTCGGGTCATTGACGGCCGCCGCCATGGCCGCGGGATCGCTCTCCTGCTGCAAGGACCGCAGGTTTTCGACCCGGGCGCCGACCAGGGCCAGAGCCGTGCGCGAATCCGCCAGCCTGTCGCGCACGTCCTTGGCCTGCTGATTAAGCGCCAGAAGCGCCTCGGCATTCACGAGATCGGTTTCCGCCCGAAGTTCCTTGATCGCGTTTTCACGCTCTTTCAGCTCGGCCTCGAGTTCGATCACCCGTTCTGACAGCCAGGTGACAGCGTTTTCGGTCGCCTGGAACTTGATGTCGATCTGATCCTGGATGTAGAGCCGGGCCAAGGTGTTGGCGATAAGTGCCGACTTCATCGCGTCCGTTGTCTTGGCGCCGATCTGGAAGATGTAGGTGTTCCGCTGGTTTGAGGCCGAGATCGCGTCTCGCACCGTTGCCACCGTGCGGTTCATCTCTTTTTCTTCCGGCGACAGGCCGACGCCCGCCTCTTCTTCCTCGGCTGCCGGCGTAACTGCTGTGCGGATGATTGCCTTCAACTTGCCGATCGAAAACTCTGGCTCAGGACGCAAGGCCCCGTTGAATTCGGGATCCGCCGTCAGATTGAGCTCTGTCACCAGCTTCTCGAGCAGACCGCTAGACCGGATAACTTCCAGTTCGGTGTTGATCGCACTGGTTTCCGTTGAAACCCCCGAAACGACGCTTTCAAGATCGACGACGTTTTCGCTGCGCAATTCAAGCGCGAGCGTTGTCGAAGCCTGGTATTTCGGAATCGCGACCCGGAAAACATAATATCCCCCGATCAGCATCAACAGCGCTGCGCATCCGGCAATAACCCATTTGCCCCGCCAGAGCGTACCGATTACGGCCATCAGATCGATTTCGTCGTCACCGTCCTGCGCGGCAGGCCGCGGCTGCATCGGCGTAAACCGGTTTCCCGGCCGGAGGCCGCTTTGGGACTTCTCTAACATACGCACGCCGCTGTCCGATTGATCGTTATTCTGGTCTTCTCACATTCGCAGGACGGCGGCAACGCCTAAGGGGTCACGCACCATGGCGGCCGAGAACCGTCAGCACGGTACGCCAGAAGATCCAGGTTTCGAGCCGGAAACCGGCGTTTTCGATATAATAGAGGTCGGCGCGGACCTTGGCCGCGGTCGCGTCGAGACCGGCGGCATAGCCCAGCTGGGTCTGTGCGAGGCCGCTGATGCCCGGGCGCACGCGGTGACGGGCACGGTATCCGGGAATCACCCGCAGGTAGTAGCGGGCGTGATGAAAATAATCGGGGCGCGGGCCAATCAGGCTCATGTCCCCGCGTAGGACGTTGAGAACCTGCGGCAGCTCGTCAAGCCGCGACTTGCGCAGGAACTGGCCCAGCGTGGTGATCCGGTGAGTCTCGAGCGGATCGTTCGCGCCACGGGCGATGTTGGCCGCCGGCAGCATCGAACGGAATTTCATCGCCGGAAATGCGCGGCAGTCACGGCCCATGCGCGGCTGAATATATAGTAGCGGACCACGATTGAAGAACGGATTCAGGACAACCAGGCAGAGCGCTGTAAGGCAAAGCATCGGTAGAAGAAGAATGCTGAAAGCAATGTCGAAACTGCGTTTGAAAGTCTGAAATATGATACGGACATCAGGTTGAGAAAAGGCCGCATCGGTGGCTTCCTGCCGCGCAAAGGCGGTGGATGTCGCTTCAAAATCGAGCACTGAAACCCCCGTTTTGTAAAATGATTCCCTTAATATACGATTAACGATCTATCAGTACCATTTGGACGTGCCTAGACCCAGGCAGTGGTTATTTTTGAAACTTTGCGGTGCATTTCACGTGACGCACTCCGATTAAAATCTTGATAATTAAGGAATTTTACATACATCCATGCACTCGCAGAAAGCCGAAAGCCCATTCCAAAAATAACGCTGGTGCACGCTTGGCGTGCATGAAGGGTCAAAAATTTAGCATCAAGGGAAATCGTGGGCTGTGTCAGGTGGCGGCACCCGCCCGGACCCAGGCGGCAATTTGTCGGCCATGACTGCACCTGAAACTTCTTTTCTGTTTGGTTTCCGTTACTTAAACGGAGATACGCGAGTTCAGGCACGCCAAGTGATCCAGATCACAGAATTTTGCCGTACCACGTGGATACTACGTCACCGCAAGCGCGCGGGCTGGCCATCGGCCGCGCGGCGGCAACCGTGTTTTCTGCCAGTTCAGCGAAAACCCGCATATTCGGATCGGATCGATTATTGAAACCCGGCGTATTCGCGCTAGTTTAACGCTTTGGCCTGCCAATTGACCATCGGATCCATTTATGAAACGCGACCAAACGGCGCTGTCCAGACGATATGAAATCCGGCACGAATCGCTCTCGCCGATTGAAACCTATGCGCCGCAATTGCTTCAGGAGTTCCTTCGCGATCTCAATCACGCGGAGGATCGGGCCGCTGTCTGGGGCTTGCTGGAGCAATTATGCGCTGATGTGGGACAGAGTTACATCCTTTATGGGTTTGCCTATATGCACGGCCAACAGAGGGCAGCCTATCACAGCCAGTCCAACCTTCCAAAGGGTTGGAAGGAGTGGGTCGGCAGCCGGCCAAACCTCGCCGAAATCGACTATGGGCGGCATCATTCACTGGAAAAGCTGACTGCCTTTGCCATCGGCGCCGAGTTCATCGAGCTGTATCGGCGCGACGGTTTGCTCACCCCCGAATACGAAGAGATCATCCTCAAGGCGAGCGAGATCGGCTTGCATTCGGGCCTGTTCATACCGCTGCGGTCGTCGCGGCGCGATGAGCGCGGCGGCTTTACCATCGGCGGCGAGATGGCCGAGCCCGAATTTCGCAGGTTCCTGGATGAGCACGGCTGGACGATTTCCATGGCAGCAGTGCAAACCCATAACATTTACCTCGGAATGCTCCAGCGCGAAGAGGCGGAGCGCTTTGACCTGACGCGGCGGCAGCTCGAGTTTCTCAAACTCTCGGCCAATGGGTATGAGGTCAAGGAAATCGCGTTCAACTGGGGGGTCTCGGTGCAATATGTCACCCGTGTCCGCCGCGAACTGTGCGACAGGTTCGGGGTGACGTCCAAAATGGCGGTCATGGCCAAAGCGGTGCGACTTGACTTGTTGACCGAGCAGGACCTCGAAATCAGCCACGCCATTTCGACCTCGTGGTCGTGACGGGCGAGGCGCAGGTGTTTCTTGCGATTTGGCGAAGCCAGTCCGGCGCCTCCGCCTATCGCCCGGCTACCCTGTAGGCCAGCAGGCCAACCGTCTCTTTCATGGCGGTATTAAGCTGATCAAGGTTCTCGGCCAGATTCCATCCAAGACCGTCGCGCAATCTCTCGGAGCGGAAATCGACCGGCCAAGGGACAAGCCCAGGCCAGCCGGCGCGTTTGAAGCTGCGCATGGCGCGGGGCATATGGAAGGCAGAGGTGACGAGGATCCACCGCTCCCCTGCTTCCGGCGCGATCAGCGCGTGAGTCAGAGAGGCATTTTCGGCGGTGTTGCGTGACCGGGTTTCGAGGGTCAGCCGATCGCGGGACAGCCCCAGCGAAAGCAGGAGGTCTTCGGCGATCCCGGCCTGCGTTCCGCCATATGTGCCCAGATTACGCAGTGCACCGCTACCGCCGGTGAAAACCACGCGCGCCTCGGGAAACCGCCGGGCCAAGGCCATCGCCTCGGTGAAGCGGTCGCCCGAGTCGCTGATCTGGGCCCCACCCCAGCGCCGGGCAGCGTTGGTGTCTTCGCCGCCGCCGAGCAGGATGATGCCGGTCGGTTCGGCGACCTGTGGCGCGGCGGGATAGCGTGCCTCGAACCGGGCGAGAAGGAAGTCGCCGAATGGTACGATCCCAACCGCCAGGACAAAGACCACCGTGATCAGCGCCAGCCAACGGCCCCGCCCGGCCCAGACTGCAACACAGGTCAGCGTCACCAAGGTGGCGAGCCAGACGTCGGGCCGAATCAACAGGCCGGCCAGCTTGGCGGCGAGAAAGAATGCCGTATCGCTCACGTCCACAACCCTGCCAATCATAAGGACACGACCCACATGCGACGCCCCGGGCCGAGACGCAAGCCAGCCTGCCTTGCAGCGGCGCTGTGGTTGCGGAATTGTTGCTTTTTGGGCCGGAATGGCGGTTTGCCACCTGTCGCGGAAAAATGCATCGGGATGCGGGGCAATGCATTAATTCTTTGCAAATTCAGAGACGCAAGGGTTTAATTTTGGACATCCATCGGTATAGTCATGGAATTGTGTCCCCCCATGCCGTAGAGCAGTAAACACAACGGCAAAGTTTATTGGAGCTTTTCGCTATGAAAATAATTCTCGCCAGCACGGTGCTCGCCCTTGCGGCCACCGTCTCAAACGCCCAAACCACCGCGCTTGACCTCGCCCTGGCCCAGACGCCTGTGCCCTGCGAAGGCAATATCGCCAGCGCGCGTTTCGAAACCGACGATTCCGGTCAGACGCTTCTGCGCGTGCTCTGCCAGCCGACCGGTCTGTTCGGTGATGCCCAGGCCGGCGCTCCGGCGACCAACGTCGGTTTCCTTGGGCCAGTCATCGGTATCGGTGTTGTCGGTGCGGCACTCGGCCTTTCGGGTGGCGGTGGTGGTTCGTCGACCTCCGACACCCAGTAATCGAACATCCCTCTTTTCCGGCGCGCCCTGATCGGCGCGCCACCGGATGGGATCACGCTCAGCAGCTGGCATAGCCCATCTGGATCAGTTGGCGCCCGGAGATGCGATAGAATCCGTTGATTCTGTAGCGCGCCTTGGTCATGAACCATTGTTGCAATTCCGGCTTGAAGTGACTGGCAACGACGTTGCTCCAGCGTTCGAAATCTTGTGACACCAGGCGACGCCCAAATGACGACGGCCCGTGAAAGCCGAAGCGCGCATTCGGCGAAATGCAAACATTTCCCGCACCGAGATACATGGTGCAGGCCGACATGCAGGTGCCGCGGATCTCGACCCGTTGGCCGCTGGCACGAATCTCGCTTATCTTGTTGGCACGACGCTGGATCAATCCGCCATGATCGTTGCGCACGACAATTGTCTGTTGCGCATCGGCGGTGTCAGGCGCCATCACGCCGGTTCCAAGCAGACACAATGCGGCAATCAGGCTGCGCCGCGCAGCATTCAAAAGAGTCATTTCCCGTACCCCTACGGTTTTTGGCGACCACACCGGCCGCGGTTCCCACGAGGGGCAGAATCGGGATCAAAACTTTCCCAATGCTTGACGCGAAACTCGGTAACGGACTGATAACGTTAATCATTAAAAGCCGAGGTACTTCGGGATTCACGCCCACGGGCGTACAGGACAAGGCGCTTTGGACGGGTCGCATCGACCTTTCGGGCAAAACGCATTAATCAAATGGGTAGAGAAAATGGCCTTCGGTGAAGATTTGACGGACAAGACCACCGGCGCTTTGGGCTCTGACGCGGCCCCGCGTGCTGACAATTGGTTTGTCGCGCAGCTGAAACCCAACGGTCTGGCGCTTGCGCTGCGCAATCTTGGGCGGCAGCGCTTCGCGACCTTTGTGCCCGAGCGCTTCGAAGCCCTTCGAGGCGCGACGGTACGGCGGCCGTTGTTTCCGGGCTATATGTTCGTTCGCTTCGATCCCGTGCAGCACGGATGGCAGGCGATCAACTCGACCCGGGGCGTGACGCGGCTCTTGCTAAACGACCCGCGCCGCCCCAGCCCCCTGCCCGCGCAATTCATGGCCGGTCTCATTGCACGCTGCGATGACAAGGGGCTGGTTCTGCCGCCCGAGGATTTTGCCGCGGGCGATCGAATTCGCGTGATTTCCGGGCCTTTCGCCGATCTGGTGACAAAGGTCGACGCGCTGGACAAGGAGGACCGGTTGCGCGTGCTAATCGAATTGATGGGTCAGAAGGTAAAAACCTCGATCCCGCGGGTGAACGTGGAAAGGCTGGCCTGAAGCTTCTTCCTTGCAAGACCGCCTGTGCAACACTATCTAGACAGGTAGCTAGACAGGAGACTGTGTCATGTTGACCCTTCAAGATGCCAAAAACCGGTTCAGCGCCGTGGTAGAAGCCGCCCTTGCCGGCCGACCGCAGGAAGTTTCGCGCCGGGGCAAGCCGGCGGTCGTTGTCATCGCGTCGGAGGAATATCACCGGCTCGTCAAGGCGGCCCGAGCGGAGCGCGAGAGCTTTGCCGACCACCTGATGGCCTTTCCGGGCGGCGATCAGGTGCGGGCGCAAGCGGCACCGCGCGACGTGACCTTTTGATCCACATTCTCGACACCAATGTGATTTCCGCCGTGCGGCGCCCCGACCGGGCGCCAAAGGTCGCTGCATGGTTGTCTCAGGCGTCGGAGAGCGAGTTATATCTCAGCGTGATCACACTCGGCGAAATCGAGCGCGGGATTCGCCTGCAAGAGCCGAAAAACCGCGAATTTGCCCATGACCTCCGGCATTGGCTGGATCGCACGGTTCAGGTCTTTGCCGACCGAATTCTTGAATTCGATTCCCAGGACGCGCTGATCTGGGGCGAATTGTCGGCGCGGCTGGGCCATCCCGGTGCCGATCTGATGATCGCGGCACAGGCGATTGCGCGAGATGCGGCCGTTGTGACGGGCAATGGCTCGGATTTCTTTCCAAGCGGTGCGCGGGTCATTGACCCCTTCGTCTGACGCCGGTCACTCGACTTCGCGACGCCTTGCACCCTAAGCCACATCGTCGAAGGCACCCGGCGCAAGTTCCTCCCAGAATTCCACCATTTCGCCGACCGACAGCGCAGAGCCCCAGCCGAGACGCTGAAACTCTGCCCGCTCGAGGTCATCGGAGAGGCGCGCGAGAAAGAGCCGCTTGTCGGCGTCGCGCTGTGTGGGGCTGCGGGCGGCGACCAGTTCGCGGATCCGCGCCATGCGCCCTGCCCGCTTGCGGCGCGCGGCTTCCAGCTCGGCATCGCGGGCCGCGGCCTGCTGTTCGGCAAGGCTCGCCTGCATCTTGCGCGTCTCGGCCGCCTTGACGGCCTCGGGTGAGGGCTCGGGCGCGACCTTGTAGTCGTCGCGCAGGGCGGCGGTGAGGTAGCGGACCGGGCTCTTCACACCGTCGCGCCCCTGAAGATAGGCCAGTTTCTCCGCCACGTAGGTTTCGCCGTGTTCGGCAATCCACTGCCGGGCGAGCCGGTCCGAGACCCCGACCTTGAGCAGCCCCTGATAAACCGGCCCCTGGCGGACGCCTTCGCCATCGTCGATGTCCAGCATGGCCAACTGCGGATTTTCACGAATCCTGAACCGCAACTCGCTGACCTGGCGACCCATCTTGCGAAACTCCGGGTCGAGCAGGATGTTGGAGGTCTTGTTGACTTCCTTCACCGCGGGTTTGATGACCTTGGCGTTGAGATGCTTGAAACTCTCGTAATAGGCGCTGCCATCCACGCCCATCAGCCGCCGGAACAGATCGATCGGCCACCAGCCGGTGGAGCCGGTGCGGACGAAGCGATAGCAGTTCTCGTAGAGCGCCAGCGCGTGGCCGGAGGTGAAGCGCCGCTGAATGTTCAGATTGATCAGCGCAAAGACCTTGGGATCATGCAGCTTCTCGGCCAGGGCCGGCGAATAGGCATATTCGCAGATGCCGCCCTTGAGCTTGGCATAAGACAGAAGCGCCGAGACGCCCCATTCGTGCTGGCCATCTGCGCCGAGCATATCCCATTCGGCGGTGGTTTCCGCCAGCGAACGCAAAGACGCCTTGAGCGTTTCCATGTCGTTGGAATTGTAGCCCACCATCATGCAGAGCGTGCGGGCGTCGATCTGATGCTTGGGCCGGCTGACCAGGTGATCATAGGCGTTGAGCAGAAGAACGTTGGACAGCTTTCGTTGCAGCAGTGTCAGCTTGCCGGAAACATGGATGGCGGCCACGTTCTTTTTCACTGAGGGGCGGCGCAGCGGGCCGCTCAGCTGATCGTGCGGGATATCGTCGGTCTGCATGGCCTGTCCTTCTGGTCCGGCGGCCGTGCTGGCTCTTCCGGTCTGCTCGGATGTAGTATGCCGCAAAAGGCACCCGCGCTCAATTGCTCGTTGGGCACCGTATCGCGGCAGGGGCTGGTCCCGTAAACGGGTGCCTGACGCGCGAAACGAAGAGGCTTGAAAGGGCTTGAGGGACCCGTTTACGGGATCGAACGCCGACATTCGGGCAACAGAGGCGGGATTTTTGCCGTTTCCCGAGTCCGGGTGCCGCTTTCCCCGCGAATCGGATCCCCTCTTCCCGCCGGCGGGTACTCCCGGTCCCGCAGATGGGTGCCTATGGACCTGTGGGCGGGTCCCCAAACCTATTTAACATATTAAAAAGGCTGATCTTTTTGCGGGAAAAGATCTTAAATATTCCCAAAGAATCAAAACCTTGTTGGGGTGCTGCGTTCTTTCTTTTTTAGGGTTTGCAGCAGGTTTCGCGTGCGAAACCCCAGCAAGGTGCGCCTCGCATTGGCGATTCACAGATGGATCGGGATGTGCGATGATCTGGCGAATAACAGGCAAATCATACGATCCGAGCGAGGCAAGAGCACAATGGTCCGCAAACAGGACACCCCCCTGCCCCCCTATTTCAACCTCGATCCCAAGGCGGCGGCGGCCAAGTTGGGCGAACCTATCGACACCGCCCGATTCGCGAAAGCCGCGGCCTTTGCGGGGCGCGGGCGTGATGACCTGGCGAAACGGGGTTATGCGCCCGACGGGCGAAAACGGTTGCGGAAATTCTCGACCTGGGAAATTTGCCGCTACCTGATCCCGGTTGCGCCAGCGCATCTGCGGCGGGTGCTGAACAAGCACCCGGACCTGCCGCAGGGCGAAGGCCACGCCGGGGCGAAATGGTTCAGCCTCGAAGAGGTGTTGCGGCTTCGCGACCACTTTGCCGAAGAAGGGGTGAGCACCAAGGAGTATCGTCCCTATCGCCCCGAGGGGCTGCCGGCCAAGGTGGTGGCGGTAGCCAACTTCAAGGGCGGCGTCGGCAAGACCTCGACGGCGGCGCATCTGGCGATGTCGGCGGCGCTCGACGGCTACAAGGTGCTGGTGATCGATCTGGATTCACAAGGCTCGATGACCTCGATCCTCGGCGGGCAGGTGGCGGATGAGTGGCAAACCGTGTTTCCGCTTCTGGCGCGCGATTACGCGCGGCATCTGCAACAGGAAAACAGCGTGCGCGAAGCGGCGGGTGCCCCCCCTGCCCCGCTCGACGAGACGCTCACCGAGGCGCTGGACTTGTCGTTGCAGGACGTGGTTCAGAACACCCATTGGCCCAACATCGATCTGATCGGTGCGCAACTCAATCTCTATTGGGCCGAGTTCCAGATCCCGGTGTGGCGCATGGGGCTGAAATCCTGGCCGCTCTGGGACGCGCTGACCGCGGGGCTCGAGGAAGGCGGAGCGCTCGACGAATATGACATCGTGCTTCTCGATACCCCGCCGGCGCTGGGCTATCTGACGATCAATGCGCTGGCCGCGGCGGATATCCTGCTGGTGCCGCTGGGGGCGTCTTTCCTGGAGTTCGATTCCACGGGGCGATTCTTTGACATGCTCTATTCGACCTTCGCCAGCATCGAAGAGGGCGAGAATGGCGCCCGGCGTCGTGCCGGCCTGCCCGAGATGAAGTTCGAATGGGATGTGGTGCGGGCGGTGATCACCCGCTTCGACGCGGCGCAGCAGACCGATCTGGCGAATGTGATCCAGGCCTATTTCGGCGACATGATGAACGCCTATCGGCAGGAATATACCGCGCTGGTGGGCCAGGCTGGCGAAAGTGTCAGCGGAATCTACGAAGCGGATTACCGCAATTTCAACCGCGAGACTTATACGCGGGGGCGCGAAGCGTTCGATCGGACCTATGCGGAGTTCAAGGAGCTCCTGATCGGGTCGTGGTGGCGTGACGCGCAGATGGCAGAGGCAGACAGGACCAAGGAGGCAGAGCATGGCACGGCGCAGACAGCTTGAACCGCCCTCGCCCGAGGCATTGAAAGAACTCGAAGAAGGGTTTGCGCGGGAAAACCGCAGCGGCCTCAGGATGCCGATCGCGGATGTGGTGGGCGAAGCGGCTGCAATGGCCCAGCCCCTGCCCGCCGAGGCGCGCGCCGAACAGGCCCGTGACAAGGCCGATGCGGCCCGGCTGCGCGCGGCCGAAGAGGACGGGCGGCTGGTAACCATGGTGCCGGTGGCCGAGGTGCATGTCGCCGGCGTCTCGCGCGACCGGATCGAAGTGGCGCAGGACGAGCTGATGGAGCTGGCCACCTCGATTGTCGAGAGCGGCCTGCGGCTGCCGATCGAGGTCTATCCCAACGACGATGGCTACGCGCTGATCTCGGGGTTTCGGCGGCTCGAGGCGTTTCGCCACCTGGCTGCCTCCGAGGGTGGATATACCGAGATCCCGGCCTTTGTGCGGGCGCCGGAGAACGTCGCCGATGTCTATGTCGCGATGATCGAAGAGAACGAGATCCGCGTTGGTCTCAGCCAGTACGAACGGGGTCGCGCGGCGGCCATGGCGGTGTCTGACGGGGTGTTTGCGACGCTGGATGAGGCGGTGAATGCGCTGTTTCGCGCGGCATCCAAGGCGAAGCGATCGAAAATTCGTTCCTTTGCCATGATTCACGAAGAGCTGGCCGACATGTTGGGCCATGCCACCGCAATGAACGAGCGGCAGTGCCTGCGGTTGGCAACGGCGCTTCGGGCCGGTCTCGGGCCCGAGATCAGGGACGCCCTGGAACAGGCCAAACCCGAGGCTGCCGAAGATGAATGGCAGGTGTTGCAGGGCTTTATCAACAAGGCGGAGCAGGCCGAGCGCGCGCCGGGGCGTGGTGGCCGGCCCCGGACGAAACAGGCTGTGACACGCCAGCGTCGTGAGCTTCCCAACGGGATTGCCATCGAGCGCGAGGACGGCGCCAAGGGTTTTGCCATCCGTCTGCATGGGCCGGTGAGCGGTGACATGGTCGATGACTGCATGGCGGAAATCGAGCGGGTGCTGAGCGGCCCGCGATAACGCACCTGATCCGGCATGTCGGGCAAGGGGGTTTCGCTGCGAAACCCCCTTTTTCATGCGCAACGGGCTGCGGGCGCTCTGTTCTGCCGCGGGTAACGAGGCTTGCGGATGCTCCGGGCGGTATTCAGACCGAGGAGTTCCCTGATGCCGATCAACGACCCCTTTGCCAGCCATGCACAAAGCCTGAATGGCCCGGTCACCGGCGGGTTCGACGTGACCCCCGATGACACGACCGACCTTGCCACCCTGCCCCGTGCACTCATGGTGAGCACGGTCGGCGATGTCGCGGTGCGCTTTCCCGATGGCAGCGACATGATCCTGCCGGGCTTGAGCCCGGGTGTGATCTATCCGCTGCGGGCCGCACGCGTCCTGGCGACTGGCACCACCGCCACGGGCCTCAAGGGGCTGGTTTGATGCTGGGGGTCGGGCTAGACCTGCGGCCACAGTTTCCCGCCGAGGTGCCTGTCCCTCTGCCGGCGGGCCTCGGCTGGAACAGCGAGGTCCATCCGGTTCGGATCACCCGTGGCATCGGCGGGTTTCGCAGCGAAACCGTCCCGCGCGATCTCGTCGATCCGGCCATCTGGTCGGGCGCGGCCTTTCATGTCGACGCTGCCAGCGGCAACGACGCAAACTCCGGGCTCGGTGCCGCCGATGGTGATTTTGCCCATGCCAAGCGCACGATCTGGGCGGCATTCGTGGCGGGCAATTCCACGGCGGCGCCGTACCGCGTGATCGTCAAACCGGGGCTGTATGCCGAAAGCGATTTTACCCGCAACGGAAATGACGAGCCGTCGCAGCCGGTGGCGGTGATCGGCTGGGGCGGCGAGGTGCGATATCGCACCGGGCCCTGGCAGGTGAGCTGGATGGATCAGGGCGGCACCTTCAGCACGATCAAAAGCGCGGTCAGCCGGGTGTTTCGGACCGATGTATTGACCGCGCGCGGGCATTACACCGAACTGGCCGAGGTTGCCGATGTGGCGGCTTGCACCGCCACGCCCGACAGCTGGTGCGAGAATGGCGGCACCGTGCATGTCAACATCGGCGGCGCGCCGGGGCCGGGCGACATCGCCTTGATGCGAAGCTTCCACGGGGCGCGCTTTCTGAGCCATGCGGCGGACCTCTACCTCGAAAACATCCATTGCGAGGGCGGTATCTCTGGCGCGCTGCATTGCGATGCGGTGGCCAGTCGAAACGTGGTGGCGGTGAAATCTTCGTTTCGTTATTCCGCGCCGCCCACGCCTTCGGCGGCCCAGGATGCCGCGCGGCTGCGGCGGACCAGCGGGCTCTTGGCGTTTTTCGACTGTGATGCCAGTGCCGGGGCCAAGGACGGCTGGAATTTTCACGAAGACGGCGTCGCGGGAATGCATGTGCTGATGGAGCGCTGCACCGGCTTCGACAATGGCGCGCTTGGCGCGACATCCTGCAATGCGCTGACCAACCACGACGCCGTCAGGATGATCGTTCTGGGGGGCGGCTTTGGCCATTCGCGCAACGGAACCGAGGTCCATTGCATCCAGCAGACGACCAGCTTTCTGGCCGGGTGCCGGGCGGTGGCCCGCGATGTAGATGGCACTTCGGTGGCCTACAAATGTTCGTTCGAAGGCGTGATGTGGCTGTATGAGGCGGTGGGCGACGCCGCTGGCGCCGCCAGCAACCTCGCGATCGAGGCGAATTCGGGCACCGTCTTTACCCGCGGGTTTCAGGCCGTGGCGGGCGGGGTGTCGGCGGCGAGCGGCGGTTCGGTTTCGCCATTTTGAAAGCGGCCCGGGACACGCAGGGCCCCGGGGTTTCGCATGCGAAACCGGGAAAAGTGGGTCATAGGTTCTGACTAACTTCGGTGGGCCAGCGTCGCGTTGGCTGTGCGGGCCTGACGCAGAAAGACCAGCGCCGCGACGGTTTGGCCAAGCGGCAGGGCCCAGAGCGCCTGGGGGTGAGTCAGCACCGGCAGCAGCAGCGTAAGCGAAAGACCGAAGGTGACGGCCGCGAGGCGCAGCGGCAGGCCGCTCTGACCCAGCGCGACCAGCGCTTGGATCAGGGGCATCAGAACGGCCGAAAGTGCGCCGGTCAGCAAGAGCGGCGGCAGCAGCGGCAAGGCGGCCTGCGCCTTCTCCGGCCCGAGGCGAGGCAGAACGGCGGGCGCGAGCGCCGCGGTTGCCGGGTAGACCACTGAGACAATCAGCGCCACGCGCCAGACGCTCTTGCGCAGTTTCGTTGCGAAACCTGCCGTGCCTACCATCGCTTTGAAGCGGGGCAGGGCGAGATAGCGCAGCGGGGCGAGGGCCAGTGTATCGACCAGCTCGACCAGCCGCGCCGCGATCTGGAAAGCGCCGGCAGCGGGCAGCCCGAGCGCGAGGCCGATCAGAAATTGCACGGTCGGAAAGGTCGCCGCGTTCAAAAGCGGCCGCAGGGTAAGCCGCGCCAGCTCGGGAATAAGCGGGAGGGCAGGGCCGTGTGCGGTCAGGCGCGGCGGCGCAAGCACGAGGCTGAAGGCGGCATTCAGCCCGGCATTGATGAGGGCAAAGCCAGTCAGGCTCCAGGCGCCCCATCCCTGCATCAGGCCAAAGAGCGTGAGCCCGGCCGCGAGACCCTGAGCCGCCAGCGTGCGCAGCGCCAGAGCACGCAGGCGCAGGGCGCGGCGTAGCGTGCCTTCCGAAGGTGCCGCGAGGGCGTTGAGAAGCGGCAAGGCGGTCAGCGCCAGCAGATGCGGCCGGCTGTCGGCGGGCAGAACGGCAGTCGCGGCAAGACAGAGCAGGGCGGCGGCAAGGCCTGTGGCAAGCGACAGCAGGAAGATCGGCCGGTCGGGCGCTTCGGCGGTGATGCGAAGTTCGCAAACTCCGGCCTTGTGCAACGTCTGAAGCAGCTTTGGCAGGGCGAAGGCCGTAGCGAAGGCCCCGATCTCGGCCAGCGGCAAAAGGCGCGCGGCCGAGAGAAAGATCGCGGCCGAGAGGCCCAGCCGCGACCATTGCAACAGAATGGCCCATCCCGTCATGCGGCCAGCCGGGTGGGGCGCGGGCCGAGCCATGCGGTCAACGGGCGTTCGACATGGCGATGCACCGCGCGCGCGCCCCAGAGGCAGAGGCCGACAAGCAGGACACAGAAGACCAGCGCCGCCAACGGATGCGCCGGCATCACCGGCACAAGAACCAGTGTTCCCAGACGCAGGGGAAAACGATGGGAGAGGTAAAGCGCATAGGAGGCGTTGCCGATCGATTGCAGCGGCAAGTGGCGATCGGGTGCCAATAGCGTGCCGGCCGCGACAATCATCGTGGCGGGCAGGCCGGCGGCAAGGACGCGGGGCAGGGCGGTCTGGTGCAACACCATCAGCAGCGCGAGGCCGGTCACCAGAGCCAACCCCGCCAGTGGCGCCGAGGGCCGGACAAACCCGCATTGCCAGAGGCGGGCGAGGGCGATGCCGAAGGTGAATTCAAGGATCAGCGGATTGGCATAGAAAACCGTCGCCGTTGTCTGCGGTAGCGCCGGGCCGAGCAGGCAAAGCGCCGCCAGACCGGCGCAGCAGGCCAGCAACGGGCGGGGCAGGGCCAGGCAAAGAGCGAGCAGCGCGTAGAAAAAGACCTCGTAATTCAGCGTCCAGCCGAGCGAGAGCACCGGGGCAATGCGGCCGTCAGCCCGCTCATAGGGCAGAAAGAGGTAAGAGCTGGCGATTTGCGCCGGATCGAGGCTGGTGGATTTCAGCGAGCCGGGCGCGGCGAGCAGCAGGGCCACCATAAGCGTGGTGAACAGCGCATAAAGCGGCACGACACGGCGCAGTCTGCGCCAGAGAAAGGCGCCGGGGCGGGCGGCAAAGCGGGCCGCGGAAAGCGTGATGATGAACCCCGATATGATGAAGAAGATATCAACACCACGGGTCCAGGGCAGTGCCGCGCCGGGCAGGTCGAGCGCAAAGTAATGCGCCGCTTCGGCGCGCACATGTCCGATCAGCACAAGAAGCGCCGCCAGCGCGCGCAGCGATTGCAGTCCCTCGAGGTGCTCAGGCGGCGTCACGGGCCATCTCTCGTCGCGGAAGGAACAGCGGGATGATCTCGGCCCGGGTGCGCACGGCCGGTCGCGCCAGGCGCAGGATCACAGCAACAACGATGAGCGAGGCCAAGAGATTCTGGTGCAGGAGATAGGGCCCGTGCGAGGAAAACAGCAGCGCCGCGCCGAACTGGGCATAGGCGATGGTGGCCAGGAAACTGCTTTGCGCACGGTGAAAGAGCAGCCGGAGCCCAAAGCTCAGCCCGACCAGCACGATGGCCCCTCCGAAGGGGCCAAAATCTACGTAAGGCGCTGTAAGTATTGGAAAAGCACCGCCTCCCCTGACCGCGTCGATGGCCGGAGCCAGCGGCAGAATCGCGTGATCGACGAGACCGTCGGTAAAGGTGAGCACCGCCAGCCCGTGAAAAGTTTCGGCCCCCCAGGTGCGCGGCACATCCGAGGAGATCGGCGCAAAGCCGTTCCAAAGATCGTTCACCGTGTAGAAGGCGAGCTTTTGCAGCCCGACCGGCACGGCCTGGGTAGCGACGGCCGGGTTGATCAGCGTCTCGCGCAGCACCCAGACGGTCAGGAACAGCGCTGCGCCGGTCATCAGCCAGGGCAGGGCAAAGACACGCCGGCGGATCAGGCAGGCGGCGAGATAGGCCGAGAGGGTGAATTGCAGCAGCAACAGGCGCTGGCTCATCACGATGGGCAAGAGCGTCAGGGCGACGAGGTTCATCAGCAGGGTCGCGCGGCACAGGGCGCGGGCCCGCCTCGAAAGTCGGTCCCGCCCGGCCACAAGGATCGCGGCGGCCAGGCATCCGGTGGCGGGCAGCGCGGCGTAGAACAGGCGCATACCGGTGAACAGCTTGTTCTGCAAAAGGAACTCGCGGGCGGTGATGGCCTCCGCCGTGGTCAGGATCACCAGCGCCCGCAATCCGCCAAGCTGCCGCGCGGTAAGTCCGATCCAGAGCAGGGTGACCGCCAGAAGCACGAGATTTGCCAGAAAGGTCAGCCACGCGGCGCGCGACAGGTCTGGCACGCTGCGGGTCGCGACGCGGCGGGGCAGGGCGGCACAGGCCGCCAGGTGGCCGACGACCCAGGCCGAGAGCGCGGTGACATGCCAGAGCGCGCCAAGGCCGGTAAAGGCCGCCGGATCGAGATCATGCCGCGCCATGAAGACCGGCACCAGATCGAAGGCCTCGGGCGCGGCCAGCGCGAGGCAGGCAACCGCGACCGTCAGCCCCCAGCAGACCAGCAACAGCACCAGCGGCGACAACGCAGGCATCAGGCCGCCTGCGGCAGGGCGCGGGCGGCGTCGTAAATCGCCCGGTCAGCGGCGGTCAGCGCCTCGATCCGGCGGCGCAGTTCCCCGGTCAGCTCTTTCGGCACCGGGGCGCGGTTGCGGCGCAGCACAGGCAGCGGCAGGCCGGTCAACTGGCGCAGCGCGCGGGCAAATCCGGTCGGGTCCGCCAGGTCGCCGATCAGCGCGAACCGGGCCAGGTTCTGCTGCGCGCGCCGCAGCGCCGCCGGCAGGTTGCGGCAGCTTGGCCCCGTCTCGCGGGCGAAATAGAACAGGTATTGCGATGCGATGTGGCGCGCCTCTTCGGTCTCGACAAAGGCGGCGAGCGTGGCGGCACGGGCCGGATCCGGGTGGCGCCGCTGAAGGTAGTGATAATGCGAGACGAACCGGGCGACCGGATCGCGCAACAAAGTGACATACTGATAGCCCGAACTGGCGTGCAGTCGCGGATCATAGCGCACATGCCCAGCGATGCAGCGCACCCGGCGTTGCAGCAGGCATTGAAGCACGATGTCGCGGTGGTCGTAGTCCGAGAGGATATGCGCCATGCCGTCGAGCCGCGGATCGCCGAGGCCGAGCGGGATCGTCGATTGCGACAGTACATAGCGCAGCCGCAGCGCGGCGCCAAAGCTCGACCCGCCGCATTTCGGTACGTGAATATAGACAAGGCCGCGCATCAGATCACCTCGCGTTTGCGTTTTGTTAAGGAAAACACGCCCAAGGTTAATGCGGGTTTAACGCCGCAAGGAGGGCGCGATGCGCATCGTCCATGTCGTGACCCGGTTGCTTCGCGCCGGGTCGGAAGAGAACACGCTTGCCTGTTGTCGCTGGCAGGCCGAGGCCGGTCACGAGGTGGTGCTGGTGCATGGCGCCGAGGCCGACGCCGCGCTGGCCGCGGCCGCCGGCGTTCGCTGTATCGCCCTGCCCGAAATGGTGCATCCGATCCGGCCCTACGCCGATGCGCGGGCGCTGGCGGCATTGCGACGGCTGTATCTGCGGTTGGCCCCGGATGTGGTGCACAGCCATCAGAGC
This sequence comes from Marinovum sp. PR37, assembly GCF_028807375.1. NCBI lineage: Bacteria > Pseudomonadati > Pseudomonadota > Alphaproteobacteria > Rhodobacterales > Roseobacteraceae > Marinovum > Marinovum sp. PR37. The sequence continues at coordinate 44,975 of NZ_JARAML010000019.1, forward strand.
AAGGCCGGCGTTCTCGGACGTCTGGCCGCAGATGTGGTGCCCGAAGCACGGGTCATTCATGGCCTGCACCTCTTGCCCTGGGCGCATGTGAGCGGGGCGCGGCGACGGGTCTACCTGGCGGCAGAGCGGGCAGTGGCGGGGCGCACCGACGCTTTCATCGGGGTCAGCCGGGCGCTGTGCGAGGCCTATGCGGCGGCCGGGATCGCTCCGCGCGGGCGGCTGCATTGTGTGCGCTCGGGCATGGATCTGGCGCGGTTTCGCGAGGCCCGGCCGCCGCCCGACTGGCGCAGCCTCCTGCGCCTGCCGCCCGGTGCGCCACGCCCGCCGGTGGCGGTGATGCTGGCCGCCCTGGAACCGCGCAAACGCCATGTGGCCTTCTTGAAGGCCTTTGCAGCCTTACGGCGCCTGATGCCGGAAATGCGGGTGATCCTGGCCGGCGCCGGGCCCGAGGAGGCGCGCATTCGCCGCACGATGGCGCAACTTGGCCTTGGCGACCGGGTGACGCTCTGCGGCCATCGCGCCGATCCCGAGGCGCTGCTGGCGCTGGCCGACATCTCGCTTCTGGCCTCCGAGCGCGAGGGATTGCCACGGGTGGCGGTGCAATCCCTCGCGGCGGGGGTGCCGGTTCTGATCAACGACCTGCCGGGCATCGACGAGGTGCTGTGCGATGGCGTCAACGGCCGCATCCTGCCGGCGCGCGACCCGGCGGCATTGGTGCGCGAAATGCTCGACCTGTCGCGCAGCCCAGCGCGGTTGGCGAAGCTGCGGCAGGGCGCGGCGACGAGCGACCTTGGCGCCTGGGCGCAGGCGCGGCTGGGGCCGGACACCACGGCGCTGTATGGCGCTTCGCGGGCCGGGGTGGCGGCATGAGGCTGGCGATCAACGCCCGGTTTCTGAGCCAGGCGACGTCGGGCGTGCAGCGCTTCGGTCGCGAAATCGTGGCCGCCCTGGATCAGCGCCTGACGATGGACCCGGCGCTGCGCGCGCGTCTCGGCCCGGTGGTGGCCTATGCGCCCGAGGGGGCAGAGCATCCCGGCTGGCAGGCGGTCGAGCTGCACCGGCTGCCCGGCGGGCGGGGCCATGCCTGGGAGCAGACCGCGCTGCGACGAGCGGCGCGCGGCCGGGTCCTGTTTTCGCCGGGCAATTCCGGGCCTCTTTCGCACCGGCGTCAGGTGTTGGTGCTGCATGATGCCAACCTCTGGGAAATCCCCGAAGCCTATGATTGGCGGTATCGTGCCCTGCATCGCGCGCTGCGGCCGCCACTGGCGCGCCGGTCCGCCGCGCTGGTGACCGTGAGCCGCCATTCCGCCCGGCAATTGAGCGCGCTGCTGGGGGTGGATGCGGCGCGGTTCTCACGGGTGCCAAATGCCGCCGACCATGTGCGGCACGTGACCCCGGAGCCGGAGATTCTGGGCCGCCTCGGGCTCGGCCGCCAAGGTTATCTGCTCTGCGTCGGCAACCGCTCGCCCAACAAGAACATTGCCCCGCTTGTCGCCGCCCATGGGCTGGCTGGCGACCTGCCGCCGCTGGTGGTGGTGGGCGGCGCGGCGCCGGGGCTGGCCGAGGCACGGCCGGGCGCGGTAATCGCCCCGGGGCGGGTGTCTGACGGTGCCTTGCGGGCGCTTTACGAAGGGGCGGCTGGCTTTGTGTTTCCTTCGCGTCACGAAGGGTTTGGCATTCCGCCGCTCGAGGCGATGGAGCTGGGATGCCCGGTTTTGGCAGCCCGCGCCGGCGCCTTGCCGGAGGTGCTGGGTCCGGCGGCGCTCTGGTGCGATCCGGCGTCGCTGCCCGACATGGCGCAGGGGCTTCGGACGCTGGCCGGGCTGGGCGCGTCTGAGCGTGCGGCGCTGATCAAGGCGGGGCAGGCGCAGGCGGCGGGCTATCGCTGGGCGCGGAGCCTTGATCTTCTCTTGCCGGTGCTGTTCCGTGCAGGAGCAGGCGGCGTGCCGGCGCTTCGACCCAGCGATGCAGGCGGTCTGCGGCGCACAGGCTGAGCGCGAGAAGCAACGGCAATGCCCAGCCGGGTGCGGCCCGGTCGGCGCTTTCGGTGAACTGCTCGATCAGCTTGAAGCCGGGGATCTGCACCAGCGCATGGACCATATAGAGGCAATAGGAGATGCGGCCCAGATAAAGCAGGGCGCGCGGCGGGCCGGGCCGCCACAGCAGGAGTCCGGCCAGCAGCAGCGGCAGACCGGCCAGAAACAGCGCGTCGGCTTGGCTGGCAATTGCCGCCGCTTGCAGGGCAACCGCAGCCGCACAAAGCGCCCGCCCCAAGCGTGGCGCGTGACGGCCCCCGAACAGATAGGCCAGGCCCATACCCACCAGGAACTCGGGCAGGATGCGCAGGCCGCCGAAATCGTTCTCGAGCCGGGTGAAGGCCAGGCCCGGCGCCGGCAGTGCCGCCTCGATCGCGGTGATCCAGAGCAGCGCCACGGCAAGGCTGGACGCCAGCGCGCGGCCGGGCGGCAGGCGCAGCATCCATGCCGCCAGCAGTGGAAACAGCAGGTAGGCAAAGGCCTCGGCGGCGATGGACCAGGAGGGATAGTTCAGCCCGCCGGTTTCGGTGATCCCCCAGGCGTGCAGCAATACGAGATGCAGCAGCGCCATCTCGCCGATGTCATAGGACAGCGGCCGGGCAGGTACAAACGCTGGCCCAATTGCCAGGATCAGCGCCGCCAGCCCGAGGGTGACGAGATGCACCGGGTAAAGCCGGGCGAAGCGGCGCCAGAGAAACCGGCCGGGGCCGAAGTCGCCGCCACGGATCAGCGGCGCATAGACCAGCATCATCACCGCCCCCGACAGGCAGAAAAACAGATCGACCGCGAGATAGCCCCGGGCTACCAGCAGCGGCACCGGCGCGGCGGTTTGTGGCCAGAAATGAAAGAGCACCACCCAGAGCGCCGCAAGCCCGCGCAACGCGGTCCAGGCGGCAATCTCCGGCGGGCGGCTCATCGCCCGGTCGGGGCGAGGACAAGACCGGCAGTGCGGCAGAGCAGCAGCAGATCAAGCGGCAGGCTCTGTTCCGCCCGGTAACGCCGGTCGAGTGCGACACGCTTGCGATAACAGCCGTCGGGGCGGCCTTCGACCTGCCAGAGCCCGGTGATGCCGGGCTTCTGCGCCAGGTAGGTCTGTGGCTCGCCGTCGTAGAAGGCAAGCTCGCCGGCGGTGATCGGGCGCGGTCCGACAAAGGACATCTCGCCGCGCAACACATTCCAGATCTGTGGCAGCTCGTCGAGCGAGAGCCGGCGCAGGTGGCGGCCAAGCGTGGTGATGCGGGGATCCTGGTGCAGCTTGAACGCCAGCGCCCATTCGACGGCGGCCAGCGGATCGCGAGCGAGGGTTTCGGCCAGAACCCGCTCGGCGTCGGGCACCATGGTGCGGATCTTCCAGCAGCGAAAGCTCTGGCCATCGAGACCGATCCGGGTATGGCCGAAAAACCCCGGCCCGCCGTTGCTGCGAACCAACAGCCAGAGCAGGGCGATCAGCGGAACGATTGCCGGCAAAAGCAGCAGCACGATCGCCAGATCGAGCGCGCGTTTGCCAAAGCTCGCGTAAAAGGTTCGTCCCGGACGAGTGGACAGGGGCAGATCGGTGGAAACTTCCGTCATGCGGGGCCTCAAAGGTCGGTCCCACCCAGCCTTTGGTTAACCGCGATTAACCCTGAATGCGGTTAACAGGCCGTAAACGGAAATTGATTAAAATCAGATGGATAGATTAACCACTCGGTAACCTTTCGGCACCGTTTCACGTCGGGTTCAGAGCCCGCTGGCGTCAGGTGCTTTCAAAGCTCACTTCACCGGGGATCACCCGGGCCACGGTGAGCCGGCCGGTGGCATAGGCGCCGGTGTCGACGGCGATGCGGCCCTGATCGGCGCTGGGGGCATCGACGATCGTGTGGCCGTGCAACACCCATTGCCCGTCGCGGCGCGGCGTGGTCAGGAAATCGGGGTGGCCCCAGGTGAGGGTGCGATGCGCCTGTTGGTCGAGCGGTTTCGCCGGGTCGGCGCCGGCATGTACGACGGTGACGTTGCCGGTTTCGTGCATCAGCGGCAGCAGTCGCATCCAGTCGATCAACTCGGAGCCCATGGCGCGGCGCAGGGCATCGGCGGCGATCTTGAGATCGATGCCCGCCGTTGTCTGGGTCACGCCGGTGACACCAAAGCTTGCCAGCGTCTGCAAGCCGCCGTTGCGAATCCAGCGCGGGCCCTTGTCCTGCGGCGCGTCGAGAAAGGCGAGCAGCATGTCCTCGTGGTTGCCGCGCAAACAGGTGATGTCGGGGCTGGCCTGCAAGCGGCGCAGCACGCCGGCGCCATCGTCGCCCCGGTCGATGTAATCACCGACACAGATCAGCGGCAGGTCATCCGGCAGGCCGCGCAGCACCCGGTCGAGCAGATCCAGCCGCCCATGGATGTCGCCCATGGCATAGAATCCCGATTCGGGAGCGATTGGATCGAAGGCGGCCGGTTTCGGCGCGCGAAAGGCCGACAGCAGGGTCTTTAGTTTCATTTTTAAATCAGTCGCAGTCTCACCCGGCCTCTTATGCGCTGTTTCTGTCAGGAATGGAATCGCGGTCACGCGGAATTGTCAGCCGCAATCCGGGGCTTGCGCTGTGGCCAGTGTCAAAATCGCCACATGATCTGGGGATTACGGCAAAACTTGGGCCAAGGCGGATGTAGCCGACCAATGGCGCATGTAGTTTGCCAGTAATTATTCAGGGGCAGGTGATTTGAGACGCCGGGTGACAACGGGGATTGCTTTTCTGCTGTGCGGGTCGGCGCTGGCCGAGCCGCAGATCCAGTCAGGATACACGACCTATGGCACCCCGGGCCTGATCGAAATGCCCACCGCCCATGCCATGCCCGACGGCGAATTGGCTTATACCTTCAGCTATTCCCGCAACACCAAGCGCAATACGCTGACCTTCCAGATGGCGCCCCGGCTGACCGGCAGTTTCCGCTATGCGCTTCTCAATGACATGGACCCGAGTTCTGGGCCGAACCTCAACGGGGGTATTGGGGCGAGCGGCAGTTTCCGCTTCGACCGAAGCTTTTCGCTGCAATATCTGATCTCCGAGGAAACCGAGCGCTGGCCGGCGGTGTCGGTTGGGCTGAACGACTTTCTCGGCACCGGCATCTACCGGTCCGAGCATGTTGTCGCCAGCAAGACGCTCACGCCTCAGCTTCGGGTGACCGGCGGCATCGGCTGGGGCCGTCTGGCCGGGGTCGGCGCATTCGACAACCCGCTCGGGGTTGTGGCCGACCGGTTCAAGACGCGCGAAGACCGGGTCTCCAACCAGGGCGGCCAGCTCGAAGCGAGCGAGATTTTCCGCGGCGATGCGGCGTTTTTCGGCGGGGTCGAGTTTCAGGCTACCGAAAAGCTGAAATTCAGCGCCGAATTCTCCTCCGACCGATACGAGCTCGAGGACGGGGCGACCTTTGATTACGAGAACCCGTTCAATTTCGGCGTCAGCTATCAGGTGCGCAAGAATATCAACCTCAAGGCGCATTACCTCTACGGCTCCGAAGTGGGCGTCCAGCTGACCTATGCGGTCAATCCCAAGAACCCGCCCAATTACAGCGGGCTGGAAAAGGCGCCGCCGCCTGTGGTGCGTCGCAGCGCCGCCGCGCTGGGCTGGGAGGAAACCTATCGCATCAGCGCGCAGAACAGCACCGAACGGCGCGCCGATCAGGTGCTGAAACAATACGGCATGGGGCTGCACGGGCTGACGATCACCGGCGCCACCGCGCGGATCGAAATCGACAACCGCAGCTATCTGAGCCAGGCGCAGGCCGTGGGCCGCGCGGCGCGCGCGATGACCGGCGTGCTGCCAGCGCAGGTCGAGACTTTCGAGGTGGTGCCGGTCAAAAACGGCATTGCAGGCGCCGAGGTCACCCTGCGGCGGCGCGATCTGGAAACGCTGGAATTCGAGCTCGACGGCGCCTGGGACAGCTATGCCCGCGCGCGGATCGAAAGCGCGACCGACCCGCTGAACCCGGTGCCGGGGCGCTACCCGTATTTCGACTATGACATCGGCCCGTATTTCGCGACCAGCTTTTTCGACCCGGACAACCCGTTCCGGGCCGATGCCGGCATCGAGCTCTCGGCCCGGTTCGAGCCGGTGCAGGGCGTTGTGCTGCAAGGCGCGGTGCGCAAGAAGCTGGTGGGCAATCTCGACGAGTCGACGCGGGATTCCACTTCGGTGCTGCCGCATGTGCGATCCGACTTCAATCTCTACGAAAAACACGGCGATCCGGCGCTCAAGCATCTGACCGGCGGCTATTACTTCAAGCCCGGCGAAGACCTCTATGGCCGCGTCACCGCCGGCTACTTCGAAACGCAATATGGCGGCATCTCGACCGAGCTGCTGTGGAAGCCGGTCGACAGCCGGCTCGCCGCCGGGGTCGAGGTCAACTATGTCCGCCAGCGGGCTTTTGACCAGGGGTTCGAGTTCCGGGATTACGAAATCGCCACCGGCCATGCCTCGCTGTATTACGATTTCGGCAATGGCTATGAGGCGCAAATCGACGCCGGGCGTTACCTTGCCGGCGATTGGGGTGCGACCTTCGCGCTTGACCGGACCTTCAAGAACGGCTGGTCGGTCGGGGCCTTTGCCACGCTGACCGATGTGCCGTTCGACGAGTTTGGCGAAGGCTCGTTCGACAAGGGCATCAGGATCGAGATCCCGATCGGCTGGGTCAATGGCCAGGCCACGCGCGAAACCTATACAAACGTGATCCGGCCGGTCACCCGTGATGGCGGCGCGCGGGTGAATATCAACGACCGGCTTTACGAGACGTTGCGCGACACCCACCAACCGGCACTGGCCGACACATGGGGGCGGTTCTGGAGATGATGCGCAATCTCGTGATCCTCACCCTGGTTCTGCTGGCCGCCTGTAGCCGGCCGGCGCCGGACGTGCGCAGCCAGATTTCCCGCGCGCAGCTCAACGCGGTGACCGAGCCGCTGATGCTGGCCGAGCTCGACGGCCTCGGCACCGCTGCCGGCGTCACCCGGGTCGCGACCAATGGCGATATTGTCACCTGGCAGACCGGCGACAAGGTGGGGCTCAGCTTTCGCTCCGGTGTTCTTGTCGCCACGCGCGGGCTGGGGCAGGATCTGATTTCGGCCGATGTGAGCCATACGCGCGCCGCCCTGCGCGGCGAACGCCAGGGCTATTACACCAAGTTCCACAGCTATCTGGATGGCGAGCATCAGACGCGGTTCCGTAGCTTTCAATGCATCGTCACCGCACGCACGGCCGAGCAGATCGTCATCTTTGAACGGGTCCACGCAACGACGAAGGTCGAGGAGACCTGTCATTCGCCGGGCTTGCGGGTGGACAACGCTTATTGGTTTGGTGACGGGATCATGTGGAAATCGAAACAATGGGTCAGCCCGTTTGCCGGGTATCTTCTGACCGAGCGCCTGGTGCGCTGAGAGTGAATTCCGAGGGAGAAGAAACGTGAATATCTTGGGGAACTTGCGAAACCTGGGGCTTGTCGTCGGCCTCGCGGCACTCGCGGCCTGCGGCGTGACCTATACCAGCCCGACGGTGAAATCCCAGGCCGCCGGGGCCAAGGTGCGGGTCGTGGCGCTCAGCACCCAGAGCGTGCTGCTGGCCAACCGCGAACCCTATGTGCCCCGCTCGCTGCCCGAGGTCTTTTATATGGGCACCGGCGGCGGCACCGCCAATCCCGGCGCGGCACTCCCTCCGGCGCCCTATGTGCCCAACGAAGTGCGCCAGACCCTGACCCTGCGCCTGCCCTCGGACCCGCCGGTCGAGCCCTATCGCATCGGTGTCGGCGACGTGGTGCTTCTGTCGACCAACGGGTCGGCCAGCACCATCGAAGAGCTGTCGGGCATCCTCGCCGTGCAAAATCAGCGCCAGGGCTTCACCGTGCGCGAAGACGGCGCCATCTCGATCCCCAATATCGGACCGGTCTCGATTGCCGGGATGACGCTGGAAGAGGCCGAGGCGCGGCTGTTCCGGGCGCTGGTGGAAAATCAGGTCGACCCGGATTTCTCGCTCGAAATCTCGGAATTCAACTCGAAGAAGATTGTTGTCGGCGGCGCGGTGGCCAATCCGACCATCGTGCCGGTAACCTTGAACACGCCGAACCTGGGCCAGGTGCTGACCGCCTCGGGCGGGCTGGCGCTTCAGGACGAAGAGTTCGCCTCGATCCGGCTCTATCGCGACGGCACGCTCTATCAGATCCCGATCCGCGATTTCTACAACCGGCCCGAACTGCAACGCACCCGGCTGCTGGACGGGGATGCGATCTATGTCGACACCTCTTATGATCTCGAACGGGCCCTGACCTTCTATCAACAGAAAATTAACGTCCTGAGCCTGCGCAACCAGGCGCGGGCGCAGGCGCTGACCGAACTGTCGACCCAGATCGGGCTGCGGCGCGCCGCTCTGGACGAGCAGCGCAGCAATTTCGAGGCGCGGGCCGAACTCGGTGCGGAAAAGCGCGACTACGTCTACCTCGCCGGCGAGGTCAACAATCAGAGCCGCTTTGCCCTGCCGTATGCGCAACAGGCCAATCTGGCGGATGTGCTGTATGACAACGGCGGCTTCAGCACCCAGACCGGCAACCCGGCGCATATCTATGTGCTGCGCGCCTCTTCGAACCCGGCCGATTTCGGAGCAGTCACGGCCTGGCATCTTAACGCCGGAAATGCCGCCAACATCACCATCGCCACCCAGATGGAGATGCGGCCCAACGATGTCGTGTTCATCGAGGAACAGCCGATCACCAAGTGGAACCGCGCGCTCAGCCAGTTCTTCCCGCCGCTGATCAGCATCGCGACCTCGGCGGTCCGGCAATAAGCTCTGCCGGCCCCTGTCCAGGGCAGGCCCCGGACCAATCCGGGGCCGTTTCCGCCTGCGCCGGTTGCGCGGGGCTGATATGGCTGGTTCATGACGCAGGACGGCGCGCTTCGGCTGGCCGCGCGGCGCACGCAGGCGGGCAGGGGATGACGCGGCTCGGCCGCGCCGTCGCCCCGATGCCGCCGATCAGCCCTGCTGATAGCGGCGCAGTGCGGCCTCGACGCCGTCAGCCCAGATCAGGCTGAGCCATGTGGCAAAAGCTTGGGAAAACCGGGCATTTTCGGCCAGGGCGCCATAGAACTGACGCTGTTCGAGCCAGGCTTGCGGGGCGTCCCGGGCGGCCAGCGCGGCGGCGTTGAGTTGATCCCAGACCGGATCGTTGGGCTCGATGCTGCTGCCGTCCTCGCGGGTTCCGGCGCACATCCGGCACCACAGCGCCTGGCTCAGCGCCAGACCTTCGACCGGGGTGCCGGCGGCGAGGCTGTCGCGGATGCCGGGCAGCACCGCGCCGGTGTGGCGCGACGAGCCGTCAAAGGCGACGCGGCGCACGGTGTCGTGGATCTTGGGGTTCGAGAACCGCCGGTCGATCAGGTCGACATATTGCGCCGTGCTCATCCCCGGCACGTCATGCACATGCGGCGCGATCTCGTCGAGCGCGACCTTGCGCAGCAGCGCCTTGATGCCGGGATGGGCCATGGCGCCGGCGATGGTCTCGACGCCCAGAATTTCGGCGGGAGCGGCGATCACCTGATGGCCGCCGTTGAGCATCCGCAGCTTCATCGCCTCGTAGTCATGCACCTGCGCCGAGATCGTCGCGCCGGCCGCTTCCCAGCCGGGGCGGCCGTTGCAGAAATCGTCCTCGATCACCCATTGGCGAAAGTTCTCATGTGTCACCGGCACGTCATCCTCGACGCCGAGCGATCGGACCAGTTCGAGCTCCTTGCGGCCGGTGGCGGGCACGATGCAATCGACCATGGAATTGGGAAAGCTCGAGTTCTCTTCGATCCAGGCCGCGAGATCGGGATCCATCAGCCCGGCCAGCCCGAGAACCACCTCGCGCAGCTTGTCGCCATTGCCGGGCAGGTTGTCGCAGCTCTGGCAGGTGAAGGGCTTGTCGCCCGCTGCGCGCCGCGTCCGCAGGGCGGCGATCATCGCGCCAAAGGCGGTTTTCGGTGCCTCGGGGGTGGCGATGTCGTGCTGGATGTCGGGGTGCGCGGGATCGAAATTCTTGGTCGCGGGATCAAGAAAATAGCCGCCCTCGGTCACCGTCAGCGCAACGATGCGGATTGCCGGATCGGCCAGCTTCTCGATCAGCGGGCCGTTGCCCTCGACGATCGGCACATAGTCGATCATCGATCCCACTACTTCGGCCGAGCTGCCGGCGGGATCGAGCTCGATCAGTGTGGTCAGGTAATCCTGCGCCGCCATTTTCTGGCGCATCGCCTCGTCATAGGGGCGCACGCCGGCGCCGACGATGGCCCAGTCCTCCGCCTGCCCTGCCTGCATCAGCCGGTGCAGATACCAGGCCTGGTGCGCGCGGTGGAAATTGCCGAGTCCGATGTGCACGATGCCGGGGGTCAGTTCCGACCGGTCATACGTCGGCCGCGTGATGGCCTCGGGCAGGTCGTTCAGGGTGGCGTTCGACAGTTTCATGTTCTCGTCCCTTGTCCGGTCAGCTCATCCATTGGCCGCCATCGACGTTGTAGGTTTGCGAAACGATGTAGTTGGCCTCTTCCGAGGCCAGGAACACCGCCATTCCGGTGAGGTCCGCCGGCACCGCAAAGCGGCCGGCGGGGACGCCGGCTTCGACCTCGGCCTTTTTCTGGCCGGGGGCCTTGCCTTCGAGCCTGGCGAACATGGAATCGACATGCTCCCAATGCTCGCCGTCGACCACGCCCGGCGCGATGGCATTGACGTTGATGCCATGCTTGATCAGGTTCAGCCCGGCCGATTGGGTCATCGAGATGACCGCCGCCTTGGTCGAGCAATAGACCAGCACCAGAGGTTCGCCGCGCCGCCCCGCTTGGGACGCCATGTTGATGATCTTGCCGCCCGTGCCCTGGGCGATCATCTGCCGCGCCGCTGCCTGCATGGTGAACAGCACCCCCGCGACGTTGACCGCATAAAGCCGGTCATAGCTGTCGCGGGTGATGTCCACCGTCTCGGCCGCATCGAAGAGCGCGGCATTGTTCACGAGGATGTCCAGTTTTCCCTGAGTCTTCACGACCTCAGCTATCGCCTGGTCGATGCTCTCCTGCCGCGTGACGTCGAGGTGAACGGCGCTGGCGCCGTCCCCGATCTCATTCGCGGCTGCCCTGGCGGCGTCGAGGTTGATATCCCCGATCGCCGCCCTGGCGCCCTCGTTCACGTAGGCCTTGGCAAATTCCTTGCCGATGCCCCGTGCTGCACCTGTGATCAGCGCGGATTTGCCAGACAGTCGCATCAGTCCAGCCGAAGCCCGTCGGCGCCGAATTTGTGGATGTGCTGGGCCTGCGGCGTCAGATAGACGGTATCGCCGTGGCGCACGTCGACATCCCCCCCGGCCCGCACGGTCAGCGGATCGCAGCCCGGAATGCCGTGGATGTGGATGAAGGTGTCGGACCCCAGGTGCTCGGCCACGCCGACGGTACCCTGCCATGCGCCCTCGGTGGTCGAGACGTCGATATGCTCGGGGCGGATGCCGATGGTGTGGACGCTGTGTTCCGACGCCAGCTTGCCTTCGATCAGGTTCATCTTGGGCGAGCCGATGAAACCGGCGACGAACTTGTTGCGCGGGCGGCGGTAAAGCTCCAGCGGGCTGCCCACCTGTTCGATTACGCCGGCCTGAAGCACCACGATCTTGTCGGCCATGGTCATCGCTTCGACCTGATCGTGGGTAACATAGATCATCGTCGTGGCGAGGCGCTTGTGCATCTCGGAGATTTCCAGCCGCATCCCGACCCGCAGCGCCGCGTCGAGGTTCGACAGCGGTTCGTCGAACAGGAAGGCCGAAGGCTCGCGCACGATGGCCCGGCCGATGGCCACCCGCTGTCGCTGGCCACCCGAAAGCTGGCCGGGGCGCCGGTCGAGGTAGTCGGTCAGGTTCAGCGCCTTGGCCGCGGCCTCGATGCGCTTTTTCTGCTCGGCCTCGTCCATGCCCGCCATTTTCATCGGAAAGGCGATGTTCTTGCGCACCGACATGTGCGGATAGAGCGCATAGGATTGGAACACCATCGCCAGGCCGCGTTTGGCGGGCGGCAGTTCGGTGGCGTCCTGGCCGTCGATCTCGATTTTGCCCGAGGTGATGTCTTCGAGCCCGGCGATCAGCCGCAGCAGGGTGGATTTGCCGCAGCCCGAGGGGCCGACAAAGACCGTGAACTCGCCATCGTTGATGTTGAGGTCCAAGGGCGGGATGACATTGACGTCGCCGAAGCTCTTGGTCACTTGAGTAAGGTTGATTTGTCCCATGATCTCAGGTCCTTATTTCACTGCGCCGAAGGTCAGGCCGCTGACGAGTTGTTTCTGGCTGAACCAGCCGAGGATGAGGATCGGCGCGATGGCCATGGTCGATGCCGCGCTGAGCTTGGCGTAGAACAGTCCCTCGGGGCTGGAGTAGCTGGCGATGAACGCGGTCAGCGGGGCCGCCTTGGCCGCGGTCAGGTTGAGCGTCCAGAAGGCTTCGTTCCACGCGAGGATGAAGTTCAGGAGCAGGGTCGAGGCGATGCCGGGAACCGCCATCGGGGTGAGGATGTAGATGATCTCGTCCTTCAGGCTGGCGCCGTCCATGCGGCCTGCTTCGAGGATATCGACGGGGATTTCCTTGAAGTAGGTGTAGAGCATCCAGACGATGATCGGCAGGTTGATCAGCATGATGACGATGACCAGGCCAATGCGGCTGTCGAGGATCCCCAGCTTGATGAAGATCAGGTAGATCGGATAGAGCACGCCGACCGCCGGAAGCATCTTGGTCGAGAGCATCCAGAGCAGGATGTCCTTGGTCCGTTTCGAGGGCACGAAGGCCATCGACCAGGCTGCCGGCACCGCGACGATGATGCCGAGGATGGTCGAGCCGCCGGCGATGATGATCGAGTTCCACAGGAAGCGGGCGTAGTTCGAGCGCTCCATGACGGCGGAATAATTCTCCAGCGTCCAGTCGAAGGCGAGGAACACCGGCGGATCGGCGATTGCTGTGGCCTCGGTCTTGAAGCTGGTGAGGATGGTCCAGAGGATCGGGAAGAAGATCAGCAGACCCACTGCCCAGGCTGCGGCGGTGTTGATCGCCTTGCGTTGATTGGTAACGGCACGTGCCATGTGTCAGTCCTCCCGTCCCGGACCTGCTCCGGGACCTCTTGCGTGACGCCTGTCGGCGGGGGTGGGGGTGAGGTCCCGGGGCAGGCCCGGGACGCGGCGTTGCACTTGCTCAGGCATCGAGATTCTTCCCCACGATGCGCATCAGGAAGATGGCGACGATATTGGCGAGAATGATGGCATAGACACCGCCCGCGGACCCGAGGCCGACGTTCTGGCTTTCCAGCACCCGCTGGAAGATCAGGTAGGTCAGGGTGCGGGTGCCGAAGGCGCCGCCGGTGGTCACGAGGATTTCGGCGAAGATCGACAGCAGGAAGATGGTCTCGATCAGGATGACGATGGTGATCGCCCGGCTCAGGTGCGGCAGCACGATGTACCAGAAGCGTTTCAGCACCGGCGCGCCGTCCATTTCCGAGGCTTCCAGCTGCTCGCCGTCCAGCGACTGGATCGCGGTCAGCAGGATCAGCGTGGCGAAGGGCAGCCATTGCCAGGACACGATCAGGATGATCGAGAACAGTGAGGCGTCCGACAGCCAGACCACCGGATCGGCCCCGAAGAAGCGCCAGAGATGCGCCAGCAGGCCGTTGGTGGGGTCCATGAACATGTTCTTCCAGACCAGCGCCGAGACCGTGGGCATGACAAAGAACGGCGCGATCACGAGAATGCGGACGACGCCCTGGCCCCACATCGGCTGGTTCAGAAGGATGCCCAGCAGGACGCCGAAGCCGACCGTGATGATCAATGCACCGCCGACGATGATCAGCGTCGCCTGGATCGACGGCCAGAAGGCCGACGAGGACACGAACCTGACGTAGTTGTCAAAGCCGGTCCACCCAAGGTCGCCACCGCGCAACGGCAGGTAGGTCTTGAACGAAAAGTAGAGCGTCATGAGCAGCGGCACGAGCATCCAGCCAAGAAGCAGGACTACGGCGGGTGCCATCATGAAACGCGCTGCGGATCGGGAATGCTGGGTCGCCATGACACATATCCTCTCTGTTCACGCAAGTTGCATGTCAAACACGGTTAATACTGGGGAGGGTAACACGTATAACGAGAACCGGGGGGTGGATTGCCACCCCCCGACCCTTGGGAGGATGCCTCAGCGGTAGCCGGCGGCTTCCATTTCTTCTTCTGCGATCGCCTGCGCTTTCTCGAGCGCTTCGTCGACCGATTGCTGACCGGCGTAGACCGCCGAGAACTCCTGGCTCACCTGGCTTGCGAGGCCGGCAAACTCGGGGATGGCGACGAATTGGACGCCGACATAGGGAACCGGATCAACGGTCGGGTTCTTGGGGTCCGCCGCGTTGATCGAGTCCAGCGTCATTTTCGCGAAGGGCACTTCCTGGTACTCGGGCGTCTCGTAGAGCGAGGTCCGCGCACCCGGGGGAACGTTGGCCCAGCCTTCGTTTTCAGCCACCAGCTCGATGTATTCCTTCGAGGTTGCCCATTCGATGAATTGCTTCGCCGCGTCCTCGTTGTCGGTGCCGGCCGGGATCGCCAGCGCCCAGGCCCAGAGCCAGTTGGCGCGCTTTTCGACGCCGTCCTTGTTGGGGGCCAGTGCAAAGCCGACCTGATCGGCGACTTCCGAGTCCTCGGGGTTGGTCACGAAAGAGGCCGCCACGGTGGCGTCGATCCACATGCCGCATTTGCCCTGCTGGAACAGCGACAGGTTTTCGTTGAAACCGTTGGTGGCATAGCCGGCCGGGCCGTAGTCGTTCATCAGGTTGGTAAAGAAGGTCAGCGCTTCTTTCCATTCCGGCTGATCGAACTGCGGATCCCATTCTTCGTCGAACCAGCGGGCGCCGAAGGAGTTGCCGGTGACGGTGATAAAGGCACCGCCTTCACCCCAACCGGCCTTGCCGCGCAGGCAGATGCCGTTGACGTCGTTGGCGTCGTCGTCCATCGCCGCGGCGGCTTCGCGGATGAACTCCCAGGTGGGGGCCTCCGGCATTTCCAGCCCGGCCTTTTCCATCAGGTCCTTGCGGTACATGATCATCGAGCTTTCGCCATAGAACGGCGCCGCATAAAGCGTGCCGTCGTGGCTCAGGCCATCGCGCATCGCGGGAAGGATGTCGTTGACATCATATTCTTCCGAGAGGCCGTCCAGCGGCACCAGCCAGCCGTTCGCACCCCAGATCGGGGTTTCGTACATGCCGATGGTCATGATGTCGAACTGGCCGCCCTTGGCGGTGATGTCGGTGGTCACGCGCTGGCGAAGAACGTTCTCTTCCAGCGTCACCCACTCGACTTCGTGGCCGGTCTTTTCGGTAAAGTCGTCGGTGTAACCCTGCATGCGGATCATGTCACCGTTGTTCACTGTCGCGATTGTCAAGGTCGCGGCCGCGGCAGCCGTCGCCGTGACGGAGACCAGAGCAGACGCTGCAAAGAGTGCATTCGTCAGTTTCATCCAATGTTCCTCCCATGGTTTTTGGATGTCAGTGACGTCATCTAGCCAGATTCGCTCTCCCCGGTCAATAAAAACTTTACGCGCGTAACTTTTATAATTTCCGCACCGCGGCGCGAACTTTCTGCACTGCGGCAATCTCAGGCGGAGTCGCGCATCACCAGTCGGCCTTCAAAAAGTGTTTCGGCGCGGGGCTCGGTCAGCGCGCCGTTCTCGATCACGTTGAACAGGGTTTCGACGCTGCGGTCGGCGATGGCGGCATAATCCTGCGCGATGGTTGTCATCGGCGGGCAGGTGAACTGGGAGAAAGGATGGTCGTCCATGCCGGCGATGCGCAGGGTGCACTCGGGGCCGCGGCCGACCTTGACGCCTTTGGCATAGGCGGCCGCAATCAGGCCGATGGCCAGCCGGTCGTTGTTGCACAGCACGGTGTCGGTGGCAAAGCCGCCGCGTTCGATCAACGCGCCGCCGCCGTCGAAGCCGATCTGTTCGAAGTTCCAGCCCTGGCCGTCCACGCGCACGATCTCGGGCGTCTGGCCAAGCGATTCCATCGCCGCGACATAGCCGGCGCGGCGGCGGTTGGCGTTCGGGTTAACCGGGTTCCGCATCTCGAAATACACCGGCGGCTGGCCGCTACGGCACAGATAATCCACCATCAATCGCAGAACCTGGGCGTGGTCGGAGCCGACAAAGGCGGCGCCGGTGGCATCCAGATAGCTGTCGAAGAGGACCGTCGGGACATCGGCGCAGAAGCGTTTGATATGGTCGTGATCCGACGGCCGGCCCAGCGCCGCCAGCAGCACGCCGGCCGGTTTCAGAAGCCGCAGGGAATCGAGAATGGCATTTTCCTGCGCCTGTTCGCCGTGCGAGCTGAACAGCAGCGGAAAGAATCCGGCGTCGATGCAGCGCCGTTCGAGATTGCGGGCGATTTCGGCAAAGAACGGATCGGCCAGATAGGGCACGACGATGCCGATGTTCTTGGTCAGCCGCCGGTTCTGGTTCATTGCAAAGATGTTGGGGCGGTATTCGTAGCGTTCGAGCGCCTCTTCGATCCGCGCCCTTGTCGATTTGCGGACGCTGCCGGGATCGTGGAAATACTTTGAAACCGTCGGCCTTGAAATGCCGCTGACCTCGGCAAATTCCTCCATGTTCCTGATTTTGCGCCCCGCCATACGGTGTTCTTTCTTTTTGGGCGCGCGGTGCCGTGACCGGTGTCAAACGGCGAAATGGCCCGCTGTGGGCCATTTCTTTGCGCGCGATAGGATTTTTCTTACGGTAGGCCGGCGAAACCTCCCGGTCAAGAAGTTAGACTCATGCGCGCGTCAAGTGGGATCGGCCCGGTCAGGCCGCGTTCAGCCGTTCCGAGACCAGTTTGATCAGCTTCTTGTGGTCGACATCGAACTTGCGGATGCCTTCGGCAAGCTTTTCGGTTGCCATGGCATCGGCGTTAAGCTCCCAGCGGAAGATGGCCTCATCCATGGTCACCGTCGCCAGGCCGCTGGCATTGTCGGGCGACAGGATGCGCGGAAGTTCGGCCTCGTCACGGTCGAGCTCGTCGAGCAGCGCCGGAGCAATCGTCAGGTTATCGCAGCCCGCCAGCGCCTTGATCTGGCCGACATTGCGGAAAGACGCGCCCATGACCACCGTCTCGATGCCGTTCGACTTGTAGTAATCGTAGATGGCGCGGACCGATTTCACGCCTGGATCCTCTTCGGGCTTGTAGCTGTCGCGGCCCTCGGCCTTCTTGTACCAATCGGTGATCCGCCCGACGAAGGGTGAGATCAGAAAGGCGCCGGCATCGGCACAGGCCACCGCCTGCGCCATGCAGAAGAGCAGCGTCAGGTTGCAGTCGATACCTTCCTTTTGAAGTGTCTCGGCGGCGCGAATGCCCTCCCAGGTTGAGGCCAGCTTGATCAGGATGCGTTCCTTGCCAATGCCGCGCGCCTCGTAATCGGCGATAATCTCGTGGGCGCGCTTGACCGAGGCCTCGGTGTCGAACGACAGGCAGGCATCGACCTCGGTACTCACCCGGCCCGGCACCAGCTCGGTCAGTTGGGCGCCGATCGCGACGGTCAGCTTGTCGGCCACCGCTTCGGCCGAAAGACCGGCCTTGCGGCCCGCTTCGATTTCTTCGCGCACCAGCGCTTCGGAGCCGGGATCGCTCAGCGCGTTGAGCACGAGCGAGGGGTTGGTGGTGCAATCCACCGGCTCCCAGGTCTTTGCCGCCTCCACGTCGCCGGTGTCGGCGACCACGGTGGTCATCTTCCTGAGCTGGTCCAAAACGCTGGTCATTCTGTGTCTCCTGATGAACATTCTGCGCCGCGTGGCGCTGTCCCGCGTGACCTAGCGCATCTTGCAGCCTGGCGAAATGCAGATCTGCGGCTGCGGGGCAAGAACACCCGTCGCGAAAAAATGACGCGTGTCAAAAATAGAACGCACGCGACTAAAATTTGTGTGCCCTGTATCGCGATCGGTGATCGGCCCGGAGGCCGTGTTATAGCGCATGGCAGCGCTAACAATGGGATCGCCCTCGTGCCTGACCCTCATTTGATCTTCTTCGATCCGCCGCCCTGCGCGGACGCGGCGCGCGCGCCGGGGGGCCGCACATGCAGCTGAGTGAGAAGCGCGCCGCGGTCGCGATGCAGGACCGGCCCGGCATCCGCTCGTCGCTGCCCACCGGCACCACGCGCGAGATCGTCGAGACGCTTGGCCGGCGCATTGCCAATGGGTTTTATGCGGTGGGCGAGGTGATCCCCAAGGAGGATCAGCTTGCGGCCTCGCTCGGGGTGAGCCGTACCACGGTGCGCGACGCGATCAAGGTGCTGTCGGGCAAGAGCCTGGTGCGGACCGCGCGGCGCTATGGCACGCGGGTGCAGCCGGTGGATGACTGGAACCTGCTGGACCCGGATGTCCTGGCCTGGCACGAGCCGGCGCACCCGAGGTTTCAGGCGATCTTTGTCGAGGCGATGGAGCTGCGCCGGATGATCGAGCCCGAGGCGGCGGCGCTGGCGGCGGTCAGGGCCAGCCCGGCGCAGCGCCGCGCGATCCTCGAGGCGGCCGAGGCCTTTGCCCAGGCACGGGGCGAGGTTGCGCTGCTCTTTGCCGCCGATTGCCGGTTTCACACTGCGGTGATCGCGGCCACCGGCAACCTGATGATGCGCCAGTTGAGCCCGACAATCGTGGCGATGATCCAGGTTGCTTATGATCATGGCGAGACCCGGATCCGCTATGGCGCCAATCTTGGGGTGCCGCATGTGGCCGCCGCGCTGGCGATCCGCGATGGCGATGCCGATGTGGCCCGGCGGCGGATGTCGGCGATGCTCTATCCCGATTTCCTCGGCACCGGCTGAGCGGGTCTACCGACCCTGAATGGTGATCCTGAAGCTTCGCTGCGCCCCGGCGGGCGGTTTCGGAAACGGCACGGCGCGGCGGATCTGGCGCAGGGCGGCACGGTCGAGATCGGCGTTGCCGGAGCTCTTTGCCAGCGACAGCGCCGCCAGCCTGCCGCTGGAGGAAATGGTGAAGGCGACCACCGCCGCGCCGCTGGCGTTTGCCCTGACCCGACCGACCTGCGCCACGCGGCGCATCACTTGTCCGGGATAATTGCTGGCCGCCGCATTGCCCGCCGTGGGGCTTTTTTGGCCGCGGTCGCTGCTCTGTGCCTTGGCGCCCGCCGTGCCGGTGGCGGCGCCGGCGCGCTTTGGCGGGCCGCCGGCCTTGGGCGGCGCGGCCCGGGCCGGTTGCCGGACGTCGCGGTGCGGCTCGGCCCGGTGCTCGGCTTCGAAGGCGGCGCTGCGTTGCCGGGGCCGCAGGCTGCGGCGGGGCCGGGCGCTGTCGGGGTCGGTGGCCACCACGGTTTCCTGTGGCGGCGCATCCGGCACGATGGTGGGCCGTGGCGCTTCGGCCACCGGTGCGGCGGGGGGCGCCGCCATGCTTGGGGTGGCGGTCCGCAAGGGCACGGGGGCCGCGGAGGACGGCGCGGCGGGCAGAGCCCTTGCCGCCGGGGGTGTCGAGCTCGCGCGGGGCGGCGTCTTGGCCTTGGCGATCTCCGGCGGTGGAGCCAATTGCCGGGCCTTGGTGCGGGTGGCCGGGCGGGCGGCGGCGGTGGCGGGTCTGGCCTGTAAGGTGCCGGCGCTGACGTCGGCAAAGGCGGTGCCCAGCCGCACCTCGGCCACGCCGCCGGCGCCTTCGGTCGCGAGGGGGGGCTCTGGCAGCAACACGACCGCCAGCGCCGCATGCGCCGCCACCGCGCCGCAACAGGCCAGCGCCTTGATCAGCGGCGACGAGGCGATCATTCCAGCCCCCGTTCGGTGTCGATCACCACCCGGGCCGCGCCGGCCGCCTGCACGGCGCGGCCCAGTGCGACCAGATTTGCCGCCGGCAGGTCGCGGTCTGGCAGGAGACGGGCGACGGGCCGCATTTCCTGCGGCAGATCGGCAAGAAAGGCGGATGGGCTGGCGACGGGGATGCCCTGCCAGGACAGGCGCCCGTCGGCATGGATCACCAGCGCGTCGGCCGGGGCGCGGCCTTCGAGATCGGCGGTGCGCACCAAGGTCAGCCCGGGGTCGAGCGGACGGGCCAGGGTGCCGGCGACAAGGAAAAAGATCAGCATCAGAAAGACGATGTTGATCAGCGCGATGGTGGGTTCGCGGGGCCGACGGGGACGGGCGAGGCGGATCATGACGCCCCCAGCACGGTCACTCGGGCCCCGGGCACCCGCCGCAGCACAGCCAGAAGATCGGTCAGCCGCTGCGCCGTGACCGCGCCGTCGAGCGCGACCAGCACCGGCAGCTCTGCCGCCGCCTCCGGCTGATTGTCGCGCAGCAAGTCGGGCAGCGTGGAGAGGTCCTGCGGCCTGCCGTTGAGCGACAAAGCGACGGGCGACAGGCGCAGGAAAAGCGGGCGGGTGGCATCGGGGGTAGAGCCGGCGCCTCCGGTGGCAAGGTCGATCTCGGCGAACCGGGTGAAGGTCGAGCTCAGCATGAAGAACAGCAGCAACAGGAAAATCACATCGATGAGCGAAGTCATCGACAGCCTCCGCCGCCGCCGCGCCTGCCTAAGCATGGGTCGGCTGCGCCTCGGATTGCGACAGGGCGGAGCGATCAACGGCCGGCCCGGCGGGTGCGAGGATGGTGCGCAGGGCGCGCTGCGCAAAGACGCGCTCGCCATCCATCCGCGCCTCGAGCCAGCTCAGAACCAGCGCGGTCGGCATCGCCACCGCCAGCCCCACCGCTGTGGTCAGCAGCGCCACCCAGATGCCGCCGGCAAGGATCGACGGATCGACTTGGGCGCCGGCCTCTTGCAGCGCCTGAAAGGCCGAGATCATCCCCAGAACGGTGCCGAACAGCCCCAGAAGCGGCGCAAGCTGCGCCACGCTGTCGAGCAGGCGAAAGCCGCTTTCGAGCCGGGCGAAACGTGCCTCGGCCTCGGCCTCGAGCCGTGCCGGATCGGCCTGCCCGGACAAGGCCATTTCGATCACCGGCCTGAGATAGCTGCGCGAGCGTTGCAGGGCGGCGCCGGCCTTTGCGCCGTCGCCGGCATCCCAGGCGGTAACCGCCTCTTGCAAGGCGCGGTGACTGCCGACGCGGGCGGCGGCGAATTGCCAGAGCTTGTAGAGCACCACGGTCAGCACCAGCACCGAAAGCGCGCCGAGGATCAACACCACCGGCCCGCCCAGATCGGCGATCCGGGACAGCGCTTCGGCCAGGGTGGCGATCATCCCAGAAGCTCCACGGCGGTGCGGCTGCTGAGCAGCAGCCCGTCCTCGCAGGCCCCCTCGGCCAGACCGGCGCCGGTGCAGGTCTCGGCGCCGTTGAACAGCACCCGGCCCAGCGCCTCGCAGGCCAGGTCCGGCACCACGAACTGTCGTACCCGGGGCCGCGCGGCGGGCAAGGTGCCGAAATCGAACAGCGTCAGCCGTTCGACCCGCCCTTGGCTGTCGAACAGCACCGCCTCGAAGACCGCCTGGGTGATATCGGCGTCATGGCCGTTCTGGATCAGGAAGCTCATCTGGCAGGCGCCGTCGAGGCTG
Source organism: Marinovum sp. PR37 (assembly GCF_028807375.1). Classification (NCBI taxonomy): domain Bacteria; kingdom Pseudomonadati; phylum Pseudomonadota; class Alphaproteobacteria; order Rhodobacterales; family Roseobacteraceae; genus Marinovum; species Marinovum sp. PR37. Next base: position 66,530 of record NZ_JARAML010000019.1, read on the forward strand.
TCGAGCGCGTTCAACTCGACGGAAAGCGCGGCGCCCTGCTCCTCTTGCGCCAGCACCGGCGTGGCGGTCATCAGGGCGGCACTGAGCGCGAGGCCGCGCGGGGCAAGGTGTTTCAACGGCCAGAGTCCCATTGGCTACTCCCATTGGCGTGACGGTCCCGGCGGCAGAGTACCGCCTGCGCCGAGAATGACCAGTGCCGCCGTCCGCGCCGCCCGAAACGGGCCGGAACATGCGCAGCCTTGGCGCAACGTCGTGGCAGTCTGGCGTCAATCCGGCAACTCGGCCATTGGCTTTCGCGGCGGTTTGGTGTCAATCTCCGGCAAAATCAACAAGGATATCATTGATGAGGCCACATCTTTTCGCCCTGCCATCCGCGCTTTTCCTGCTTGCCGCCTGCGAGCCGACGGGCTCTACCGCGCGCCGGGTTGCCGTCATGCCGCTGCCGGAATCGGTGCGCGCCATCGCCGCGCCGGGCCAAGACCTTTCGACCGCCTATTTGCGGTCTTCCGACGGCTGTTACTGGTATCGCTACGACGGCCCGGTCGAGACCACCGACCTGCCGCTGCGCTCGACCGGCGGCGCGCTGATCTGCACGCGCCGCGAAAAGCCGGCGGATCCGGCCACCACGAGCTGAGGCCGGGGGCGGGGTCAGCTCGTGGCTGTGACCCCGTCTTCGGTGGCGTAGAGATAGGCGGTCACACCGGTTTCGACATTGGGGTAGAGGTCGATGATGTGCGCCATCACCATGCGCACGCAGCCCGAGCTTGCCCGGCCGCCGATCGATTGCGGCAGCGGCGTGCCGTGAATCCGCAGATAGGTGTCGCGATTGCCGACAAAGAGATAAAGCGCGCGCGCGCCCAGCGGGTTGCGCGGGCCCGGCGGCTGGCCGTCGGCCCATTTCAGATAGCGCTCCGGCTCGCGGGCGATCATCGCGTCGGTGGGCCGCCAGCCTGGCCATTTCGCCTTGCGGCGGATGGTGTAGGTGCCCGGCTCGTAAAGATCGCCCTTGGCGATTGCCACGCCATACCGCATCGCGGTGCCGTCGTCGCCGATGTGATAGAGATAGCGCGCCACCGCATCGACGTGGATGTCGCCCGGCGTCAGGCCTTCCTTGTGCGAGACCTGCGTCGGCAGAAGCCGGGGATGCAGCCCCCAGGGGTTTGTGGTTGCCGGATCATAATCGGCCGGCGTCACCTGTGCATCCCAAGTGGCCCATTTGGACGATTGCGCTTGGGCGGCCAGCGGCGCGGAAAAGAGCGCGGCGCTGCTGGTGGCAATGAAATGGCGTCTGGTCAGCATCGTCGGGTCACATCCTTTGATCGGTCACAGCCCTGCATGGCACGGGTGCAAGAGGGAATGAAGCCGCACAGAGTGTTTTTGCGGGCGGCGGAGCACTAGGGTAGCATCTAAGACGCGACAGCGCGAAGGCAAACTGCACGCGCACGGGGGTGAAAAGCCGTTTGCGCTTCCCCGGCTTCGGTGTAAAGCAATTGCAGATCAATTTGCCGCAGCCGGGGAGGGCGAGGCGTGACGACAGACCGGCCCACGACACAGGCCCTGCCGCTCTATCTTCAGATCAGCGAGGTGCTGCTGCGCGACATCGCCGCCGGGCGGCTTGTGGATGGCGAGCGTCTGCCGCCGGAACGCGATATGGCGCGCCAGCATGCCACCAGCGTTACCACCCTGCGCAAGGCGCTGGCCGAACTCGAATCCAAGGGGCTGCTGGAGCGGATCCAGGGCTCTGGCAACTACATCCGCGCCGGGCAGGGCAAGGCGATCCCCGGCGAATATTCAATGTTCCGGCTGGAGCTGCGCACCGGGGGCGGTTTGCCCACCACGCAGCTGATCGCGGTCGACGCGCTGCGCAAGGATCACGATTGGGGCACCGCGTCCGAGGCCAGCCGGGTCCGGCGGCTGCGCTTCATCGATGGCCGGCCTGTCGCTGTCGAGGAGATCTGGCTCGATGCCGATTCCGGCCGCGTCGAGGCGGCGCAGCTTTCCGATTCGCTGTACCGTTATTACCGGCTGCGGCTGGGACTCTGGATCACCCGCGCCGAAGACCGGGTCACGATTGATAGGGTGCCGGATTGGGCGCCGGCTGCCTTTGGCCCCGCGCCGGGCAGCGTCACCGGCTATATTGAACGCTACTCGTGGGGTCGCGGCTCCGAGCCGGTGGAATTTTCCCGCACCTGGTTCGACACCAGGGTGGCGCATTACGTGCAGCGCATGACATGAGGAGACTTACATGACGACGACCCGCTATGGTGTCATCGGATGTGGCATGATGGGCCAGGAACACCTGCGCAACATCGCGCTTTTGCCAGAGGCCGAGGTGGCCGCGATATTCGAGCCCGACCCCGCCATGGCCGCAGCGGCGCAGGCGCTGGCGCCGGGGGCGGTGATGGCCGAGAGCGTCGAGGCGCTGCTGGCCGAGCCGGAGCTCGACTGCCTGCTGATCGCCAGCCCGAATTTCCGCCATGTCGAGCAGATGGAGCGCATCGCTGCCACCAAGCCGCTGCCGCTGCTGGTGGAAAAGCCGCTGTTTACCGATCCCGCCCATCAGCCACGGATCGAGGCGCTGATGGCGCGCTATCCGGCGCCGGTCTGGGTGGCGATGGAATATCGTTACATGCCGCCGATCGCCGCACTGCTGGCCGAGGTCGAACAGGCCACCGGCGGAGTCAGGATGCTGACGATCCGCGAACATCGCTTTCCCTTCCTGCACAAGGTCGGCGCCTGGAACCGTTTCAACCGCTACACCGGCGGCACCTTCGTCGAGAAATGCTGCCATTTCTTCGACCTGATGCGGCATATCCTGAAATCCGAGCCGGTGCGCATCATGGCCTCGGGCGGGCAGGCGGTGAACCACATGGACGAAGACTATGAGGGCCAGCGCCCCGACATCGCCGACCATGGCTATGTCATCGTCGAGTTCGCCAGCGGCGTGCGGGCCATGCTCGAACTGTGCATGTTCGCCGAGGGTGCGCGCTATCAGGAGGAGGTGGTGGCCGTCGGCCCGATGGGCAAGATCGAGGCGCTGGTGCCCGGCCCAGGCCGGTTCTGGCCGGCCGATCTGGGGGCGCCGCCGGTGCCGCAGCTGATCGTCAGCCCGCGTCAGCCGAAAGGGCCGGAGACGCGCGAGATCCCCGTCGATCCGACGCTGCTCGAGGCGGGCGATCACAACGGCTCGACCTATTTTCAGCATCTGGAGTTCCTGCACCTGGTGCGCGGCACGCGGACCGCCCCGGATGTCAGCCTGCGGGACGGGCTGATCTCGGTGCTGATGGGGCAGGCGGCGCAGGAGTCGATGGCCACCGGAAAAGCCGTGGATCTGAGACTGTCGACGGAAAATTGATACACCATTGATGTATGTGCCGTGCTGCGCTAGATTCAGCGCAGCACATGCCATCGGAGTCCTGACCAAATGACCATCGTTCCGGTAACCTCGGCCGATCTCGACGCCGCAGAAGTTTCGTGGTTCGCCGCGCTCTGCGCCGACGATTACCGCTTTCTGGGCCAGCCCGACGGTGATCTGCGCTCGAGCTGGGAGCATTGCTCGAACATTCTCAGGACCGCCGAGGCCAATGGGTTTCGCAACATCCTCTGTCCCTCGTCCTATCAGGTGGGGCAGGACACGCTGAGCTTTGTCGCCGGCTGCGCCCCGATCACCGAACGGATCAACATGCTGGCCGCTGTGCGCTGTGGCGAGATGCAGCCGATCATGCTGGCGCGGACGCTGGCGACGCTGGATCACATGCTGAAGGGGCGGCTGACGGTCAATATCATCTCGTCCGACTTTCCCGGCCAGCGCGAGGACAGCAAGTACCGCTACAGGCGCAGCCATGAGGTCGTGGAGATCCTCAAGCAGGCCTGGACCCGGGACGAGATCAATTATGATGGCGAGATCTACAAGTTCGAGGGCCTCACCGCCGACCCGGCCAAACCCTATCAGACCGGCGGCCCGCTGCTCTATTTCGGCGGCTATTCCCCCGACGCGCTGGAGCTCTGCGGCAAGCATTGCGACGTCTATCTGATGTGGCCGGAAAAGCAGGAGGATCTGGCGGAGCGCATGAAAGCCGTGCATGCCGTCGCCGAACGCCATGGCCGCACGCTGGATTACGGGTTGCGGGTGCATATGATCGTGCGCGAGACCGAGGCCGAGGCCCGCGAGTATGCCGATCACCTGGTCAGCAAGCTGGACGACGAATACGGCCGGCTGATCCGCGAACGGGCGCATGACAGCATCTCGCTCGGCGTTTCGCATCAGGCGCGTGCCCGCGAGCTGGCCGACCAGTTCGGCTATGTCGAGCCCAACCTCTGGACCGGTATCGGCCGGGCGCGCTCGGGTTGCGGCGCGGCGCTGGTGGGTTCGGTCGATCAGGTGATGACCAAGATCGAGAGCTACAAGAAAATGGGCATGCGCAGCTTCATCTTTTCGGGCTACCCGCATCTCGACGAATGCAAATATTTTGGCGAGCTGGTGATGCCACATCTCAAGACCTGCTCGCTGCCGCATGAATATGGCCGCGTGCCAGAGACAACGCCGCCGACGCCGCTGGGCGCAGGAGAAAGAAAATAATGCAACGTGTGAGCCTGAGCGGCCAGATGGAAATGTCGCGCCTTGTCTATGGCATGTGGCGGGTGGCGGATGACGCCGATACCTCGCCGGGCCATGTACAGGCCAAGTTGGAGGCCTGTCTCGAACAGGGCATCACCACCGTCGACCAGGCCGATATCTATGGCGATTACGGCGCCGAGGAAGTGCTGGGCGCGGCGCTCAAGGCGGCGCCGGGGCTGCGCGACCGGATCGAGATCGTGACCAAATGCGACATCATCGCGCCGATCGGCAAGTACAGCGACCGGCGGGTGAAATACTATGACACCTCGGCGGCGCATATCACCGCCTCGGTCGAGGCCTCGCTGGCCAATATGGCCACCGATCACATCGACCTGCTGCTGATCCACCGGCCCGATCCCTTCATGGATCACCATGAGACCGGCGGCGCGCTCGACGGGCTCGTGGCCTCGGGCAAGGTGCGCCATGTGGGCGTATCGAACTTTCGCCTGAACGACTGGACGCTGCTGCAATCGGCGATGACCGTGCCGCTGGTGACCAACCAGATCGAGGCCAGCGTGCTCTGCCCCGCACCTTTCCTCGAGGGCGAGATCGCCTGGATGCAGGAGCGTGGCATTCATCCGATGGCCTGGTCGCCGCTGGCCGGCGGGCAATTGTTCTCCGACGCGGGCAAGACCATGCGCCGGCTGCTCGAGCGGATTGCCGGCGAGCAGGGCGCCGATGTCAGCGCGGTGGCGGTGGCCTGGCTCCTGGCGCATCCGGCGGGGCTCTTGCCGGTGCTGGGCACCAACAACCTCGACCGCATCCGCGCGCTGTCGCGGGCCACCGAGATCGAGATCGACCGCGAGACCTGGTTCGAGATCCTCACCGCCGCCATGGGAAAGGAAGTGCCATGAGCCTTCAGGAAAAGATGACCCATTTCGTGCCCGGCGCGCGATTGGGAGAAGCCGAGAGCCGCAGCCTGCGCGGCGCGCTGTCGCGCTTTGGCACCGGGGTGGCGATTGTCACCACGCAGGGCGCGGACGGCCCGGTGGGCATGACGGTCAACAGCTTCTCGTCGGTGTCGCTCGATCCGCCGCTGGTGCTCTGGTCGGCGGCGCGGGCCTCGCGGCGCTATCCGCATTTCGCCAAGGCCTCGCATATGGCGATCCATGTGCTCGGTGCGGATCAGCTCGAGCTTTGTCAGGCCTTTGCCGCCTCGGCGCATGCCTTTGACACCGCCGACTGGCACATGGGCGCGGATGATCTGCCGGTGCTCAAGGGCTGTCTGGCACGGTTCGATTGCGCGGCCTATGCCGAATATGACGGCGGCGATCACGGTATCCTTGTCGCCCGCGTGCTGCGCGCCACCATTGGGGAGGGCGCCCCGCTCCTCTGCTACCAGAGCCGCTTCGGCCGTTTCGATCCCGAGGGCAGATGACGGCCAGCGCGCTTTCCGACAGGCTTGCGACATTGCTCGGCCCGCGATTTTCGCAGGCCGGGCCGCCGCATGTCAGGGTCCTGGAAACGCGCGACCATCACGGCTGGTTGCTCGAAGATCTGAGCTTCGACTTTGCCGGCGAAACCGCACCGGCGTGGTTCCTGCGCCCGCCCTCGGGCCAGGTGCCGGCGGTGCTCTACGCCCATGCCCATGGCAACAATTACGCGCTCGGCCGGGATGAGCTGATCGCGGGACGCGGGTCGCTGCAAGGCGCCTTCGGGGCCGATCTGGTGGCGCAGGGCATTGCCGCGCTCTGCATCGAGATGCCGGGGTTCGCGGCGCGGCGGTCGCCGCCTGAATCGGCCCGTGCCAAGGCGGCGCTCTGGCGTGGCGAAACGCTCTGGGGGCAGATGTTGGCAGAGCAACGTGCCGGGGTGGATTTCCTCGCCGGGCATGCACAGGTGGAGGAGACCCGCATCGGCGCGATGGGGTTTTCCATGGGCTGCACGCTGGCCTGGTGGCTGGCGGCGCTCGATCCGCGGATTCGCGCCACCAGCGCGCTTTGCTGTTTTGCCGATATTGGCGAGCTGGTGCGGCTCGGAGCGCATGATCTGCACGGCGATTTCATGACCGTGCCGGGCCTGCTGGCCACGGCGCGCAGCGGCGAGATCGCCGGGCTGATCGCGCCGCGCGCCTTGCAGATCGCCATTGGCGCGCAGGATCCGCTGACCCCGCCCACGGCGTTCGACATCGCGCGGGCAGATCTGACCGCGGCTTTTGCCGGCACCGAGGCGGCGCTGCGCTTTCACATCGAGCCGGAGGACGGTCACCGCGAAACCCCGGCAATGCGTCTGGCTGTGCTCGATTTTCTGCGCCGCGAGCTGGCCGCGTGAGGGCGCGTTTGACAAAGCGCCCGGGGGTGTGTGTGACTGGCCTCGACCAGAAGAGGCGGCGGATGTCATGACCCAAGAAAAGACGTTCCAGGTGGCGCTGATCGGGGCCGGCATGGTGGCTCGAACCCATGTCGCGGCGCTGGCCGAGTCCAAGGCGGTCACCCTGCGCGGCATCGCCTCGCGCAGCGGCACAAGCGCCGCAAAACTGGCCGAAACCGCTGCCGAGCTGACCGGAGACGCGGTGCGGAGCTATGGCTCGGTGGCCGAGGTCGCCGCCGATCCTGCGGTGGATTTCGCGGTGATCGTCACCCCGCCGGATGCCCGCGCCACGCTGATCCGGCCGCTGGCCGCGGCGGGCAAACATATCCTGCTGGAAAAGCCGGTCGCCCGCACTGCCGCCGAGGCGCGCGAGGTGGTGGCTATCGCCCGCGCCGCCGGGGTGTGGCTGGGTCTGGTGTTCCAGCACCGGATGCGCGCGGCCTCGCGCAAGGCGGCGGAACTGGTCGCCTCGGGCGCGCTGGGTACGCTGGGGCTGGTCGAGATCGCGGTGCCCTGGTGGCGCGATCAGAGTTATTACGACGAGCCGGGGCGCGGCACCTATGCCCGCGATGGCGGCGGCGTTCTGATCAATCAGGCGATCCATAGCATCGACCTGGCGCTCAGCCTCACCGGACCGGTACGGAGGGTGCGGGCGATGGCACGGACCTCGCGGTTTCACGACATGGAGGCCGAAGATTTCGTTGTCGCCGGGCTCGAGTTCGACGGCGGCGCCTTTGGTTCCCTGACCGCCAGTACCGGCTGTTTCCCGGGCCGGGCCGAGAGCCTCGGCCTGCATTTCGACCGCGCCAGCCTGCATCTGCATTCCGGTGCACTTCGGGTCGATTGGCGTACCGGCCGGAGCGAGAGCTTTGGCGCGGCGGGCGGCACCGGTGGCCGGGGTGATCCGATGGCCTTTTCCCATGATCTGCATCAGGCGGTGATCGAGGATTTCGCCGCGGCGCTGAGCCAGGGCCGTGCGCCCGTGGCCCCGGGCGAGGCCGGGTTGGCCAGCCAGGATCTGATCGAGGCGATCACCCGGTCGGCGCAAAGCGGCGCGGCGGAGGATCTGGCCGCATGACCCAGCGTTGCATCACAGTGTTCTATGCCTCGGCCTGCAATGGTGGCAGTATCGATCTGCCGCTGAAAGGAACCGCAGAGTTCCATGGCAGCGCACCGCCGGAGACCGTGCAAAATTGACGACCCAACAGGACAATAGGGAGGATCCTGACCAATGAAAAAGACCATTCTGACATCCACCGCGCTGGCCGCCGGCCTTGCCGTCAGCGCAGGCGCCGCCTCGGCGCAGGAAATCCGGTTCATGTGTTATTCCGACGGCAATGAATGCGCCGTCTACGACGATCTTCTGACCCGTTTCGAGGAACAGAACGAAGGCGTCGACGTGGTGGTCGACGAGGTGCCCTATCAGGCCATCGTTGAGAACCTGCCGGTGCAGCTGGCCGCCGGCACCGGCCCGGATATCGCCAAGATCACCGACACCGGGGGCCTCAACGAATACTACCTCGATCTCGCGCCGCATGTGGACACCGGCTATTGGGACGAGGCTTTTGGCGAGACACTGAACTGGTATCGCGTCGGCGACCGGGACGGCTATTACGGCATGCACTCCCAGCTCACCATCACCGGGCCTTTCGTCAATGCCACGCTGTTTGAACAGGCCGGCGTCGAGATGCCGGGCGCGGGCGCGACCTGGGAAGACTGGGCCGCGGCGGCCACCAAGGTGGCCGAGGCGACCGACGCTGATTTCCCGATGGCGATCGACCGCTCGGGCCACCGCGTGGCCGGGCCGGCGGTGTCTTATGGCGCCAAGCTGGTCGAGGACGGCACCGGCACCTTCGAGGGCTTCGGCCCCTTCGCCGAGGCCTTTGTCGGCTGGAACGAGGACGGCACCATGGCACGCGATGTCTGGGCCAGCCAGGGCGGGGCGACCTATGCCGATGCGGCCCAGGAATTCATCAACGGCGAGGTGGTGTTCTACTACTCCGGCTCCTGGCAAGTCGGCCGGATGGATGAACAGGTGGGCGACTTCTTCGACTGGAAAGTCGTCGGCTCGCCCTGTGGTCCGGCCGGTCCCTGCTCGGGCATGCCCGGCGGCGCCGGCATCGTCGGCTTCGAGCAGACCGAGCATCCCGAGATCGTCGCCAAGGTGATCGATTTCCTCGCCCAGGAAGACATCTATGCCGAAGCCGCGGCCCGCACCCGCAACCTGCCGGCGCATCTCGGCGTCGCCCAGACCGGTGTCGAGTTCGAAGGCGCCACCCCGGCGGCGCAGGCGGCCCTGACCGCCTTTGCGGCCGATCTGCCCAACGTGGCGCCCGAGGCCTTTGCCTATCAGGGCTATTCCGGCAACCGCGCGATGTACGGCATCACCGTCGAGCGCCTGAGCCAGGCCATCGTCGGCGAGCTGAGCGTCGAAGAGGCGCTGGCGCGGATGAACGACGACCTCGAAGCCGCCATGAGCGAAGCGCAATAAGCGCATGGCCCCTCGCGCCGGGCGCGGGGGGCACCTATCGAGGGTCGGGGGGACATATGCTGCGGATCATCACGCCCGTCATGCGGGTCATCGAGATACCGATGCTGGCGCTTCAGCGCCTGCTGGGGATCAACCGGCTGGCTTGGGTCTTCCTGGCGCCGAACCTGATCCTGTTCGGGCTGTTTGCCTTTCTCCCGGTCATTCTCAACATCTTCTACGCCACCACGGGCAGCGACAATGTGCTGCTCTCGGACCGGCCCTATGTCGGGGCCCGCAACTTCGTCACGCTGACCGATTGCGGCAATTACCTCGACGCCAATTCCTGCCGCGAGGACAAGTTCTGGCGGGCGGTGTGGAACACGTTGTGGTTTGTCACGCTGCAAGTGGGGTTCATGGTGGGGTTTGCCCTGCTGACCGCGCTGATCCTCAATCGCGACATTCGCGCGCGCGGTTTCTTCCGGTCGGTGTTCTTCTTTCCGGTGCTGCTGTCGCCGGTGGTGGTGGCGCTGATCTGGAAGTGGATTCTGCAACGCGAGGGCGTGCTCAACGCCTTTCTCGACTGGACCGGCGTCGGCGGGGTCAACTGGCTGGTGCAGGCCGATTGGGCCTTCGGCTGGTCGGTCTTCATCTCGGTCTGGGCGCATATGGGCTTTTACACGCTGATCCTTCTGGCGGGCCTTCAGGCGATCCCGCGCGACGTCTACGAGGCGGCGATCATGGATCGCGCCTCGGCCTGGCGGACCTTTCGCCGGATCACCCTGCCTTTGCTGGCGCCGACCATGCTGGTGGTGCTGGTGCTGGCGCTGATCAAGGGGGTTCAGACCTTTGACGAGATCTACGCCTTTACCGGCGGCGGGCCGGGCACGGCGACCACCTTCATCATCCAGTACATTTACGAAGAGGGCTTTGCCGGCGCGCCGCGTCTGTTCGGCCTTGCCGCCGCCGCCTCGCTTCTGGTGGCCGGGGTGCTGGTGGTGCTGACGCTGATCCAGCTTTGGGTGAACCGGAGGAATGTAAATGGGTGAGCTGACATCAGCCAGGAAGGCGCGCCGGGCGCTCCGCCCGAAATCCAGCGGCCCCAATCAACAGAGGCAGCGCAATGTCTAGACTCTGGTCCTTTCTCACCGCAACGCGCGGCCGCGACCGGCTGCACTGGACCGATTGGGTGTCTTACGGCTACCTGATCTTCGGTGTGCTCCTGATGTTCGGCCCGGTGGTCTGGCTGGTGCTGTCGAGCTTCAAGTCACCCAACGAGCTTGACCGGTTTCCGCCGCGCTTCCTGCCATATGCGCAGGAAACCCTCGAAATCGAAGGCTTCGACTCGCCGCTTCTGGCCTTCATCGTCACCGAGGGCGAATTGACCGGCGAGGTCGTGGGCCAGACCCGCCGCGCCGCCGGCCGCGCCGAGGTGGTCCTGCCCGCCGATCCCGAGACCCGCATCCGCATTCCCGCCAACACGCTGGCACCGATCGAGGATGTGGCCTTTGCCACCGAGAACTACACCTCGCTGTTCGAACGGTTCAACTTCCTGCAATTCTTCTGGAATTCCACCTTCATCACGGTCATGGCCACGGCGCTGATGCTGCTGGTGAATTCCATGGCGGCCTTTGTCCTGTCGAAATACGAGTTTCGCGGGCGCACCGCCGTGCTGCTCCTTGTCATCGGCACGCTGATGATCCCTCAGACCGTGGTGCTGGTGCCGCTGTTCCTGATCGTCACGGAAATGGGCATGTTCAATTCGCTCTGGGGTGTCATCATCCCGGGCGCGGCGACACCGACCGGAGTGTTCCTGCTCAGGCAATACATGATCACCATCCCCGACGAGATCCTCGATGCCGCGCGCATGGACAAGGCCAGCGAATGGAAGATCTTCTGGCGGATCATCGTGCCGCTTTCGGCGCCCGCCATCGCGGTATTGGCGATCCTCGCGATCATGTGGCGCTGGAACGATTTCCTCTGGCCGCTGATCGTGCTGACACGGACCGAGAACTTCACCCTGCAACTGGCGCTCAATTCCTTTCAAGGCGAGTTGCAGACCGACTGGCCCAGCCTGCTGGCGATGACGGTGCTGACGCTTTTGCCAATCGCCTGCGTCTTCATGTTCCTACAGAAATACATCGCCACCGGTATCGCCTCGACAGGCGGCAAGTGACGGCTGGACAACAGAAAGGGCTCAGATGGCCAGGGTCGAACTGAAAAACGTCAAGAAATCCTACGGCGTGGCCGAGGTGATCAAGGGCATCGATCTCGATATTGCCCACGGCGAATTCTGCGTCTTTGTCGGGCCGTCGGGCTGCGGCAAGTCCACGCTCTTGCGGATGATTTCCGGGCTCGAGCCGATCACCGGCGGCGATATCCGCATCGGCGACGAGGTGGTCAACCGCGTGCCCGCCGCCGACCGGGGGCTGGCCATGGTGTTCCAGTCCTATGCGCTCTACCCACATATGTCGGTGCGCCAGAACCTGTCTTTCGGGCTTGAAAACATCAACACACCCCGCGCCGAGATCGAACGCAAGGTGGGCGAGGTGGCGAAGATGCTGCAAATCGACATGCTGCTCGACCGCCGCCCCAAGGACCTCTCGGGCGGCCAGCGCCAACGGGTGGCCATCGGCCGGGCGGTGGTGCGCGAGCCCAAGGTGTTCCTGTTCGATGAGCCGCTGTCGAACCTCGACGCGGAGCTGCGCGTCGAAATGCGCGGCGAGATCGTGGCTCTGCACCGGCGGCTTCAGAACTCGATGATCTATGTCACCCACGATCAGGTCGAAGCCATGACAATGGCCGACAAGATCGCGGTGCTGCGGCTTGGCCGGCTGGAACAATTCGGCCGCCCGCTCGATCTCTACAACCGGCCCGACAATCTCTTTGTCGCCGGGTTCATCGGCTCGCCCAAGATGAACTTCATCCGCGGTCGGGTGTCCGGGAGCGACCGCACCGTGATGGAGCTCGAGACCGGCGAACGCCTGACTCTGCCAGAGAACGGGTTTGCCCAGCAGCCGGGCGAGGCGGTGACGCTTGGCATCCGGCCCAACCAGCTGCGTGCCGGCGAGGACGGGCCGATCGCGCTCGAGGTGGCGACGATCGAGCAGCTGGGCGGCGATTCCTATCTGTATGGCAAGCTGCGCAACGGCACGGGGATCACCCTGCATCTGGCCGGCCAGACCTCGGTGCGGATCGGCGAGGTGATCGCGATCACGCCCGAGATCGAGGCCGTGCACCTCTTCGACAGCGAGACCGAGCGGAGCCTGCGCCTCGCGTGAGATGCGGCCGGGGCAGGTGGGCTGCCCCGGCCCCTGACATCAGACCGCGCCGGTATATTCGCCGCGCGCCGGGTAGTCCTTTTCGATGGCGAAGTCGACCGCCTTGACCAGCTCGGCGAAATGCGGCCGGACAAAGGGCATGGTCTGCACCGAGCCGTAATACAGCGTCTGGCCCGGCGAGACGAGGAACAGGCCGGGCTCCGAGAACAGCGGCGGCTCTTCGATGCCGATCGATGTCTTGCCCTTGGAGGTCGAGATATAGAGGCCCCAGTCCCGCGCCTTGGCGAGCGAAAGGTCATAGCCAAAGCGCAGGGTGTCGGCGCCGATCTTGTCTGCCATCAGACGCGCGCGATCCTCGCCGTCCGAGCTGATGGCGATGGTGTTGACGCCGCGCTCGGCGAAATCGGCAACGCGCTTTTGCAGCTCGGTCAGGTAATTGGCGCAGATCGGACAATGCAGCCCGCGGTAGAAACAGATCACCGTGCCACGTTCGGACACCTCGGTAGAGAGGTCGAAATTGCCGTGGTCGAGGGTGGGAACGGAAAGGTCGGGCGTTTTCTTGCGGGGGATGAGCATGGATTTTCTCTTGTTGATTTCGGTCTGCTGGGTGTATTTCAGAAGGTGTTGTCACAAGACTCCCAAAAAACCGACCGAAACGCCGAAATGTCCCGTCATGACCGTCTGACCACCTTGATCTCGCGCTTCACCCTGGAGGTGCATCCGGCGCCGCCGGAGGCGGCGACGCTGGTGGTTCTGGAGGATGCGCAGGGCCGCCCCTGCAAGGCGCTCTTTCAGCCGCGCGCTGCCGGGTTCGAACTGGGCGCGGCACGCGCGGTGGTGGCCGCGAGGGTCGATTGGGGCGGCATTTCCAACCCGCTGGTTTCGGCCCTGCCGGACCGTATCGAGGTGGATCTGACCTGCGACGAAGAGACCATGGCGCTGGCGATGCTGATGAAGGCCGAGATGGAGATGCAGCGTTGCGGCGCGGCCTCGGTGGTGAACCGGCTGGGCGAGGTTCTGGTGGTGCGCATCCTGCGCGGCCAGATCGAGGCCGGCTCGACCCGGCCGGGCGTGCTTGCCGGCCTGTCGGATCCGCGCCTGAGCCGCGCCATCGTTGCCATCCACGACACGCCGGGGCGCAACTGGCGCAACGAAGACCTAGCCGAGATCGCCGGGCTGTCGCGCAGTCGCTTTGCCGAGATGTTCCTGACCTCCGTGGGCGAACCGCCGGCCGCTTATCTGCGCCGCTGGCGGCTGACGTTGGCGCGGCAGGACGTTGACAAGGGGCACCGGGTCGATGCCATCGCGCGGCGCTACGGCTATGGCTCCGCCGAGGGCTTTACCCGCGCCTTCCGCAAGCAGTTCGGTGCGCTGCCGATCAAGCTTCGGCCCCGGCAGGCGGAGTGAGCGAGGGTCATCAGGAAACCCGATAGCAAACATCAGAAACTTTCAGTTTTTCCGCTGGCCTCCCTGCGCCAAAGTGTCGGGGAAGCCAAGGAGACACCTGATGAAACTGTCGTTCTTCACGATGCCGATTCACCCGCTGGGCAAGCCCTTTGCACAGAGCCTTGCCGAAGATCGCGAGGCGTTTCTTCTGGCCGATGAGTTGGGCTATGCCGAGGCCTATTGCGGCGAGCACACCACCGACCAGGCCGAGATCATCACCTCCTGCGTCGCCTTCCTTGCCAGCCTGGCCTATGAGACCAAGCAGATCCGTCTGGGCACCGGCACGGTGAACATGCCAAATTCGCATCCGGCGCGGATCGCCGCCGAGGTGGCGATGCTCGATCACATGCTCGAGGGCCGGCTCAACTTCGGCATTTCGCCCGGCGGGCTGATGTCGGATGCCGAGGCCTTCGGCTCGATCGACAAGGACCGCAACGCCATGTTCGTCGAATGCATCGACATGGTGCTCGACATCTGGAAAGGGCAGGCGCCCTACAACCTCAAGGGCGATTTCTGGGAGGTCTCGACCGAGCGCACCATGATGCCCGAAATTGGCCAGGGCGACATCATGAAGCCCTATCAGGATCCGCATCCGCCCATCGTCGGCACCGCCGTCGCGCCGTTTTCCAAGGGTGTCAGCGCCATGGCCGAACGCGGCTGGCAGCCGATTTCGGGCAATTTCCTGTTGCCGAAATGGGCCGCCACCCATTGGCCGAAATACGTCGAGGGCTGCGAAAAGGCCGGGATCGTGCCGGATTATGCCGACTGGCGCGTCGCCAAGAACATCTGCGTCGCCGATGACAGGGAGACCGCGCGGGCCTATGCGCGCGATCCGGGAAGCCCCTATGTCTATTACTATTCGCAACTGCTGACCAAGATGCGCAAGGGCGGGCGGCTCAACCTCTTCAAGGAAGACCAGAACATGCCCGACGAGGCGGTGACGCTCGATTACGTGCTCGACCGGCTGGTGATCCATGGCGACCCGGAGTCCGTGGCCGACCAGATCCTCGCCCTGCGGGAAGAGACCGGGCCGTTCAAGCACCTGGTCTATGCTGGCCACGACTGGACCGATTACGAGCTTGGCCGCAAGGGCATGATCCTGATGGCGGACAAGGTGCTGCCGATCCTGACCGAAGCCACCAAGGCCGAACCGATCAACGCCGCCGCGTGACGGCCGCGCCCAAACGGGAGAGACGAGATGACCCTGATGATGAAAGAGGCCGCCGCGCCCGCAATCGATCCCAAGGCCTTTCGCCGCGCGCTTGGCAATTTCGCCACGGGGGTCACGATCATCACCGCCCGCGCGCCCGACGGCACCCGGGTCGGGGTCACCGCCTCGAGCTTCAATTCGCTCAGCATGGATCCGCCGCTGATCCTCTGGAGCAGCATGAAGGACGCGAAAAGCTGTGCGATCTTCGAAAGCGCCAGCCATTTCGCCGTGAATATCCTCGCCTCGGATCAGATGGAGATGTCGAACCATTTTGCCCGACGGCAGGAGGACAAATTCGCCGGCGTCGATTTTTCCGACGGGCTTGGCGGCGCGCCGATCTTCGACGGTTGCGCCGGACGGTTCCAATGCGAGACCTATGACAGGCTCGACGGGGGCGATCACTGGATCTTCGTCGGCCGGGTGGTGAAATTCGATGATTTCGGCCGCGCGCCGCTGTGTTTTCACCAAGGCTCTTATGCCATGGTCTTCAATCATCCCGACGCCTTTCCCAAGACCGACACCAGCCCGCAGCCCGACCCGGATCGTGGCCGGATGGGCAAACACGCCTTTTTTCTGATGTTGCGCGCGGTGCGGGCCTATCAGGATCGCTACCGGCCCAAGCTCGAGACCCTGGGGCTCAGCGTGATCGAGGCACGGGTGCTGCTGGTGCTCAAGGATCTTGCCGGGCTGACCGCCGACGAACTGGTGGTGCATCTGCACGCGCCGGTGACCGAGGCGCATGCGGCGCTGGTCAACCTCGAGGATCGCGGCCATGTGACGATGGCGGGCGACAGCTATGAGCTGACCGAAAAGGGCCATGCCAAGGCCGATCAATGCTGGAACGTGGCCGAGGCTCATGCCGAAGAGGCCTTTGCCACCTTCAGCGATGCCGAGCTCGACACGTTCGACACGGTGCTGCGCCGTCTCATCGCGCAATAGCTTTCCGGCTCCCCGTCGCGGGAGCGCACCTCCCGTGGCCGGAAAGTCACCCGGTCCGAGCCTGCTCGGGCCGGGTTGATCTGTTGCGGCTTTCGCGAACCGCGATAAGATGGGTCGCCCGACATCAGAAAACCGGATAGGCACATATGAAGCTGCAACAACTGCGCTACTTCGCGGCGGTCTACGAGCAGGGCTCGTTCTCGGCCGCCGCCGAGAAGGTGAACGCCACGCAGTCGGGCCTTTCGATGCATGTCAGCCAGATCGAAAAGCGCTATGACGTCAAGCTCTTCGAACGCTCGTCCTCGGGGGTCACCCCGACCGAGCTGGGCCGTGCGTTCTATCTTGAGGCGGTCAAGGTGCTGGCCTCGGCGCAGCATGCCGAAGACCGCCTGCACAGCCTGTCGAAATCGGTGGTCGGTCATATTCACGTCGGGTTGATGCCCACCTTTACCCGGGCCGTGCTGACCGCGGTGCTGCTGCGCATGGGGCGGGAATTTCCCGAGGTGCGGGTCTCGATCTCGGAGGCCTATTCCGGCGCGCTGGCTGACGAGGTTGCCGAAGGCCGGCTTGATTTCGCCGTGGTGCCCGCCTCGTTCGAGCTGAACGACGCGCTGTTCGCCAGGCCGATGGGGGATGACCGCGAATGTCTTGTCTATGCGCGCGACCGAGCCTTGCCGGCGCGGGCCGATGGCATCCGCCTGCGCGAGGTGGCGCCGCTCAAGCTGGTGCTGCCGGGGCCGAGCAACGCCCGGCGGCACCGGATCGAGACCTATCTGGCGGTCAACTCCATCGCGATTTCCGACCAGCTCGAGCTTGATACCATGCATGGCACGCTCGATCTGGTGGCCAATTCCGATTGGGTGTCGGTCCTGCCGGGCATTCTCTGCCTGCCGGATCTGGACGGGAAGCGGCGCAAGGTCGTGCCGCTGGCCGATCCGCCTCTGTCGGTGACCTACATGATGATCCGCACCAGGAAACGGCCGCTGTCGCTGGCGGCCGAGAGCTTTTTCAATGTCCTTCAGGAAGAGCTGAACTCCGCCCTGGAGATCCCGCCGATCAGCCGCGGCTGAGACCGGCCGCACCCGCGACAAAGCAGGGACCGGCGTCCCTGCTTCATCTTGTCGGGCAAATGCCGCGGGCCGGGGCAGGGCCCCAGCCCGCCAGTCACATGAAGGTATAGGGCAGCCAGGTGCTAAGCTCGGGCCAGACCAGCACCATGATCGCCACGCCGAGGATCAGGATCCAGAAGGGGATGGCGCCGCGGAAGATGTCGCCCAGCGTGACCCCGGCATCGGGCACCGCCGCCTTGACGGTAAAGACGAGTATGCCGAACGGCGGCGTCAGCAGCCCGGCCTCGATCACCAGGATGCCAAAGATCGCGAAGGCCAGCGGATCGACTCCCAGGGTGGTGGCGACCGGAGCAAAGATCGGCACGGTCAGCAGGATGATCGAGGTCGAATCGATGAACATGCCGAGCAGCACCCAGACGGTGAAGATGATCGCTAGCACCACTGCCGGGTTCTCGCTGACCGAAAACAGCAGGTCGGTGATCACCTGTGTCGCGCCGCCCATGGCGAGGAAACGGGAATACATCGACGCCGCGATCAGCAGGATCATGATCGGCGCGGTGGTCCGCCCGGCGCTATAGATCGCCTCGAGCACGTCGTGACGGGTCATCCCCTTGGCCAGCCCCAACAGGAAGGCGCCCATGGTACCGAAGCCGGCGGCCTCGGTCGGGGTCAGGAAACCGCCCCAGATGCCCCCGATCACCACGCCGATCAGACCGAGGATCGCCAACCCGCCCATCGATTGCCGGCGCAGCTCGGCCGGGTCGGCCTCGGTAACGCTGGGGGCGGGCATCATCGGCGCGCAGCCGGGGTTGCGGATGGCGTAGATCACGCAATAGCCGCAAAAGGCCACGGCGAGGATCAGCCCGGGGATCAGCCCGGCGATGAACAGCGCGCCGATCGATTGCTCGGTCAGAACCGCCCAGACGATCATCAGGATCGACGGCGGGATCAGCATGCCGAGACAGGCGCTGCCCGCCACCGTGCCGAGCGAGAACCGCTTGTCATAGCCCAGCGCCACCATCTCGGGATAGGCGATGCGCGAGAAGGTGGCGGCGGCGGCGATCGAGACGCCGGTGATCGCCGCAAAGACCGCGTTGCCGGCCACGGTGGCGACGCCAAGACAGCCCGGCAACCGGCGAAAGGCCCGGTTGCAGAGCGCATAAAGATCGTTGGCCGAGCCGGATCGGCTGACGAAATCGCCCATCAGCACGAACAGGGGAATGATGATGAACACATCCTTGCGCAGCGCCTCGTAGGCGGTGGTGCTGAGGATCGACAGCCCGATGTCGAGGCTGCCCATCATCCAGTAGACGCCGACAAAGCTGACCGTGCCGAGCGCCACCGCGAGGTGCACGCCGAGCAGGATGAAAAGCATGAGCAGGCCGAGTACGCCGAAGATGGTGAGGGTCATGTCAGGTCTGCTCCGGTCAGGGGTTTGGCGGTGGGGGCGGGCACCGGTTGCGCTGCGGGCAGATCGCTGTCGCCGTTCCGGCCGCGCAGATCCGCGATCAGCACCGAAACATAGGCCAGCGCCGCAAAGGCGCAGGTGCCCACCAGCAGGAAGCGCACCGGCCAGGTATAGATGCGCATGGCGCCCTCGCCTTCGTATTCACCGAGGCGCACGGCGGTCAGGGCCAAGGGCAGCGAGGCATAGGCAATCGCCGCAAAGAGCGCCGCACCCAGAAGCCAAGCGATGATTCGCAACGCCTGGGCGCCGCGCGGACCGAGGTGATCGAGCACCAGCGTGGTGCGCAGCATCGAGCCGGAATAGACCGCCAGCGGAAGCTGGAGAAAGGTCACCGCGATGACCGAATTTTGCAGGATTTCCTTGGTGCCCGCGATCGGATGCAGGAACAGCGTGCGCCCCAGAACATCGGCGATAATCAGCAAGGCCAGCAAGAAGACCCACCCAGCCGAGAGCACGTGCGCCCATCGCGCAATTGCCAGTTGTTGTCTCATCACTCCTCCTCAGTGCTGATCTGCCGGTCAGCGTAGGGGCTGCGTTATCGTTCCGCAACATTTTTGTTTATCGATTGATAATTTAATGTATCAAGGAGACATCGCCGTGATTCAGACGGGCGCAAATCCGCGTGACCCGGCTGCAAGGACACGGCACAATCTCTCAAGGGAGGAGACCCATCATGAGATCAGCAACAAAGACCTTCGGGCGAATCGTCGGCGCGGCACTGGGCCTGACGCTTCTGGCCACCACGGCCCAGGCCGACCGCTTCACCTTTCGCATCGGCTCGGGCCATCCCAAGGGCCCGGCGCCCTATGTCACCACAATGTCGGATTTCTTTGTTTCCGAGGTCAAACGCCGGGCGGCCGAGGAAACCGATCACTCCGTCAACTTCATCGAATCCTATGGCGGCGGCATTGCTGGGGTGTCGGAAACGCTCGAGGCGGTGCAGCAGGGGCTGCTCGACTTCGGCGGTTACTGCGTCTGCTTCGAGCCGTCGAACCTCTATCTGCACAACTTCCCCTATTTCGAGCCGTTCGGCCCGCAGGCCTCGTCCGATGCCATCGCCGCGGTGCGCGTGGTCTATGACAAGAACCCCTGGCTGAGCGAGGTCTTCGAGGCGGAGTTCGGCCAGCAGTTGCTGGGCCTCGGCGCCTGGGACAACTACCACCTCGGCACCAAGGAGGAATGGTCGCAGGTTTCCGATCTCAAGGGGGTCAAGATCGGTGGCGCGGGACCGAACCTGCCGTGGCTGGAATATGCCGGCGCGGTGCCGGTGCAATCGAGCCTGCCAGAAGGCTACATGGCGCTGAAGACCGGCGTTTATGACGGCTGGCTGATGACGCCGGCGGGTTACAACGGCTTCAAGTACTATGAGCCGGCGCCCTATTATACGCTGATCGGCTATGGCGCGATGCCGGTGGTCGTGCTCACGATGAATGCCAGGAAGATGGCCAGCCTGCCCGACGACCTGCGCCAGATCATCGAAGAGGTCGGTATGGAATGGGAGACCCGCAACGGCAAGGCGATGGACGACAGCCAGGCCGCCGGCCTGGCGGCGCTGCGCGAAAACGGTGCGGTGATCACCGAATTGCCCGAAGAGGTGCGCACCGAATGGGCGCAGAGCCTGGCCGAATTCCCGCGCAAGAGCGCCAAGGAAGCCGACAGCCGCGGCATGCCCGGCACCAAGGTGATGCAGGACTTCATCGACGCCTCCAAGGCGGCAGGCCACGTCTGGCCGGTGGAATACGACCTGCACTGAATCCCACCTCGGCGCCTATCAGGTTTTCTGATGGGCGCCGCGCATTTATATAATTTCATATGTTTGGCCCTCTGCCTTTAGCCTCGGTGCCAGGAGGTCGCAGCAGCCTCCGCCTTGTGGAGGAGGCCGCCATGAAACTCGGATATCTTTTCATCCCGCCCGCTGGTGGGCAGAGCCGCCGCCCGGGCCACGCCGCCGCCATGCGCGCGCCTCTCGCCAAGGCTCTGGGGTTCTCGGAATTCTATGCGCCGCTCACCCCGTCGGAAGACACCCCGGGGCCGCATGCCACCGAGCGGCAGAGCCTGCTGCACATCCTGCCCAATCCACCGGAGCAACTGCGCCCGCAGCTGGTGCTGGTCGATGGCCAGAGCCGCGACCGGGGCCGCCCGGCCCCCGGCCCGGTGGCGGCACCGGTGAGCCATGCGGCGCAAGCTCGGATGCACTCGGCGCGCGGCCGAGCGCCTCTTTCGGTGAGCTGGAGTGATACTGACATGCTGGCGCGGCACTGGGCCGCGCATGTCACCGGCTGCACCCATGCCGGCCGCTGCGCCCGGCCGCAGGATTGGCGCGTCGCCCGCACCGTCATCGTCGATCCCGATGCGGCCCGGGCCGAAGCCACCGCCAAGCACCCCGACAGCCCCTGCCGGGCCTACTACCGTGCCTCGCTGGGCGAGAATGCCAGCGACACCGAGGTCGATGCGCGGATCGATGCCTGCGTGCTCTATGGCACGCCGGCCACGGTGTTGGCTCGCCTGCACGAGATGACGCAGGTCTCGGCGTCTTTCGGCACGCTCACCTTTGTCGATCATGACTGGCCCGACGTCGCCCGCGCGCGGCAATCGATGCGGCTTTTTGCCGAAACACTGCTCACGACCCACCACTCACAGACCCAACGCAACATCAGAAAGCTCGAATTCGCATGACCCATCAGACGCTATTTTCCACCGTGTCCGGCCCGGAAGACGCTCCGGCGCTTCTGCTGCTCAACAGCCTGGGCGCCACCCATGCCATGTGGGACGCGCAGCTGCCGCTGCTCGAGAGCTTCTACCGGGTGATCCGCTGCGACACTCGTGGCCACGGGCAAAGCCCGACGCCGCCCTCGCCCTACAGCTTTGACGAGATCGTCGATGACGCGCTGGCGGTGCTCGACACGCATGGGATCGAGACGGCCAGCGTCATGGGGCTGTCGCTGGGCGGCATGACCGCGCTTGGCATGGGGCTCAAGGCGCCCGAGCGGATCGACCGTCTGGTCTGCTGCGCCGCCCGCTCTGACGCGCCGCAGCCATTCGTGCAGAGCTGGCACGACCGGCTGGCCAAAATGGAGGCGGGCGGCATCGAGGCAGTCTGGTCCGGCACCGTCGGTTTCTGGCTCTCGGAAGACAGCCGCCGCGATTTCCCCGACCGCGAGGCGGCGCTGCGCGACGGCTTCCTGAAGACCACCGAAGAGGGCTATCGCGGCTGCGCCCATGCGCTGATGCGGCTCGACTACCTGCGCCACATGGGCGAGATGCAGGTGCCCGTGCTGTTTGTCGCGGGCGAGAATGACGGCGGCGCCACGCCCGACACCATGCGCGCCATGGCCGAGGCCTGCCCGGGATCGGACTTCACCGTCGTGCCCGGCGCGAAACACGTGATCAACGTCGACCGCCCCGACGATTTCGCCGTGGCAGTGGCCGATTTCCTCGATCTCGACGACGATCAGTCGGTGGCGGGCCGCAAGCTGGCATAGGAGGCCATGACGGTGGTGCGATAGGCCTCGCGCTGCCCCAGCCGGTCGTAATATTCGGCCAGCGCGGGCAGGGCGGGGCGATCGAACTCCATAGTATAGTAACGATAGAGCGCCGAGCCCACCGGAATATCACCCATGCTCAGACGGTCGCCGGCCACGTAAGGCTGATCCGAGAGCCGCTTTTCCAGCACCTCGAACTGCCTGGTCAGCGCCGCGATGGCCGCGTCGCGCCTGGCCGGATCGCGTTGCGACCGGGGCAGGCGGACAAGCTGATAGAAGAGCGCGATGAAATCGGCGTAGGCGTTGTTCTGAAACCATTCCATCCACATGTCGGCGCGGCCGATGTCGGCCGGGTGATTGCCCGCCAGGGCGCCATCGCCATAGGCCTGCGCCAGATATCGCACCACGGCATTGGATTCCCAGATCACCAGATCGCCATCCTGCAAGGTCGGAACCTTGCGCATCGGGTTCATCGCCACGTAGTCGCTGGTGTCGAGCCCGCCAAAGGCACCGCCGGCGTCAAGCCGCTCATAGTCAAGCCCGAGCTCTTCGAGCGCCCAAAGAACCTTTTGCACGTTGACCGATGTTTTCCGTCCCCAAAGCCGCATGTCGGGTGCCTCCTGTGTGCCTTTCTTATTTATCGCACGATAAATGTCTGGACTGCAAGCGCGGAATGCTTTCTGTTAGGGCGTGACACATTCGAATCCGGCGGAGCCAAGGTGCCCACACACAAGCGAACCCAATCGTCCGATGCCCCCGCGCCGCCCCGGCGGCGCATGTCCCCGGAGGACCGCAAGGAGGCGATCGTCTCGGCGGCGGTCGAGCTGTTTGCCGAGAACGGTTTCGACGGCAGCACCCGCGATCTGGCGCGCGGTGCCGGGATCACCCAACCGCTGCTCTATCGCTACTTTCCGAGCAAGGAGAGCCTGATCGAGGCGGTCTACGCCAGCGTCTTTCTGAAGAGCTGGGACCCGGCCTGGGACGACATCCTGAAGGACCGCGACCTTTCGGTGCGCGACCGGTTCCAGCGGTTCTACTCGGCCTATACCGAAACCATCTTTCAGCCGGTCTGGATGCGGCTCTGGCATTTCGCCTCGCTGCGTGACGCTGAGGTTTATGGCTGGTACCGCGAGGTCGTGCAGGAACAGATCCTCAAGCCGCTGGTGCGCGAACGCCGGATCGAGCTGGGCCACAATCCGGGGTTTGCGGTGTCGCCGGCCGAGCTCGAGGCGCCCTGGCTGCTGCACGGCGGCCTGCTGAACTACGGTCTGCGCCAGCAGGTGACGGGGCAGGCCGACCGCGATGCACGCGACTCCATGATCCGGCAGGCGCTCGAGATGTACATGCTTTTCACCGCCGCGCAGACCCCCGAGACTGGCCCAACAAAGGACCCCCGATGATCGATCTTTATACCTGGACCACGCCCAACGGCCGCAAGGTCTCCATCCTGCTCGAAGAGCTGGGGGTGCCCTATACCGTCAAGCCGATCAACATTTCCAAGGACGAGCAATTCGCCCCGGATTTCCTCAAGATCTCCCCCAACAACCGTATCCCGGCCATGGTCGATCACGAGACCGGCGTCGCGCTGATGGAAAGCGGCGCGATCATGCTTTACCTCGCGGCCAAATACGACCGTTTCCAGGTCGCGGGGGACGAGTATTGGCACATGATGGAATGGCTGATGTGGCAGATGGGCGGCCTCGGCCCGATGCTGGGCCAGGCGCATCACTTCCTGAAATACAACCCCGGCAAGGCGCTTTATGCCGAAGACCGCTATGCCACCGAGGCGCGGCGTCTCTACAAGGTGCTGAACACCCGGCTCGCGGGGCGCGATTATGTGGTGGGCACGGGCACCGGCAGCTATACGATCGCGGACATGGCGATGTGGCCCTGGGTCTCGCGGCACGATTTCCACCAGGTCGAGCTGTCGGACTATCCCGATGTGCAGCGATGGTATCGCCACATCCGTGACCGCCCGGCGGTCCAGCGCGGCTATCATATCCCGAAGTTCGTGCAGGATATTCCCGAAGGCTGACCCTCGCGGTTCCGTGAGGGTCTCGGCGGGCAGGTGACGGCGCGGCCCCATTTGGCGATGCCGCGAAATGCGCCGGTATCCGCGATGGCCCGCGTTCACGGGTCGAAGGCGCCGAATCCAGCTTATGTTAAATCCCGGCCCGCCAGCCGAGTGCACCGGTCGAGGATGTCGACGCCCTGGGATTTCCAGAAATGTAGCAGATCGATGAACACCCAATTCTCGGCGAGCTTATCGCCGGCGCGGCGGTAGATATCGATCACGCGGAACGGCCCCGGTTTGCCGGTGGCCGGCATGCCCATGAAGCCGCCCGTAGGTTCGGCGGTAAAGTTCGGCCAGCCGAAAAAGCCACCGTAATGGCCCTCGGACACCCGGGCGACATGGCGGGTCTTGGAGCGATTGGTAAACCCGGCGCGAAAGGGGCCGGAATGCTGGCGGGCATACCGCGCGATGGTATAGGTCGCGCCTATACCTGCCGGGCCCCACCAGATCATGTCGTCGGCCCAGGTGCGGGCCAGTTCCTCTTCCAGCGGCATCCCGCCCTGCCATTGACCGAGATCGCCGATCATGGCGTCGATCAACGCCTGCGTGCGATCACCCCGCGCCGCCGGCTGCGGATCAAAGAGCAGCCCGTCATGGGTCTGCGGCCCGGGCTGCACCAGATGCGCCCCGGTTTGCGGCGGAAAGGGCTGAAGCCCCGCCTGAAGCATCAGATGCGGAATGTCGAAATACATCGCGGTCTCGACGATCCGGCCCGTCTCGACGCGATGAAAGGCGGCGTATCGCAGAAAGGCCATGCGGCCGGTGGGCGGAATGCCAAGCCACGGCTGGTCGAACAACCCCATCAGATGGCCCATCGAGACAACCCAGCGTCCGCTGCCGTCGGGCAGGCGGTTTTCGCCGGCAAAGAAAATGTCGACGCGGTTCTGCATTCGGCTCAGGGCCTGGCGCAGCGGCAACCAGAAGCGACGGGCCACCGCCTCGGGCCCGGTGATTTCGTCAAACGGGTGATATCCCCGCCAGCTCAGCTCAGCGGCGCAGTACTGCGATTCGATCTCGGCCAGCGCCGCCGCAGGGGCGTTTTCCTGTGCCGCGTAATAGTCTCGAACCAAGTCCTTCTCGGCTTGAAAACTCATCTTTCCTCCTTTGCCTCAATGGCTTGATCCGCAGCTTGCAGGGTTTTCGCATACGTTTGCAAAAAGATCTTGCCAGATGTGGGGCGCTGCGTCTATCGTTTTTGCAAACGTATGCAAAACTCACTCAGGGAGCCCAGGATGGCCGAGATACAGCTTCGCAACGTCGGCAAGCGCTGGGGCAGTTTTGTTGGGGTGCAAAACTTCGACCTGACCATCGCCGACCGCGAGTTTCTGGTTCTGCTCGGTCCTTCGGGCTGCGGCAAGACCACGACGATGCGGATGATTGCGGGGCTTGAGGACGTCACCGACGGCGACATCCTGATCGATGGCCAGGTGGTCAACGATCTCGAACCGAAAGACCGCGACGTGGCCATGGTTTTCCAGAGCTATGCGCTTTATCCCAACATGAACGTCTATGAAAACATCCGCTTCCCGCTCAAGGTGCGCAAGGTGCCCGAGGGCGAGCATGACGACCGGGTGCGCCGTGCCTCGGCGATGGTCGAACTGGACGACTTCCTGCATCGCAAACCTTCCGAGCTCTCCGGCGGTCAGCGCCAGCGGGTGGCGCTGGCGCGCGCCATCGTGCGCGAGCCCAATGTCTTTCTGATGGACGAACCACTTTCCAACCTCGATGCCAAGCTCCGGGTCTCGACCCGGGCGCAGATCAAGAACCTCAGTCACGAGCTGGCGGTGACCACGATCTATGTCACCCATGACCAGATCGAGGCGATGACCCTGGCCGACCGGGTGGTGGTGATGAAACATGGCGTGGTGCAGCAGGTCGGAAGCCCGACCGAGATCTACGATGCGCCGGCCAATACCTTTGTCGCCAGCTTCATCGGAAGCCCGGCGATGAACCTGATCGACGGCAAGATCGAGAACGGCACCTTTGCCGCGCAGCACACCCGCATCGAGGGCCTGGCCCTGCCCGATGGCCCTGTGACCCTGGGCTTTCGCGCCGAAGATGCCTCCCTTTCCGACAGCGGCCAGATCACCGCGCCGATCTACACGCTCGAACTGCTGGGCGATGCAACGATGATTTCGGTGCGGATCGGCGGCGCGCTGGTCAGCGTCAAGGCCGACAAGAGCTTTCGCGCCGAGATCGACGATATGGTCACGATCTCGGTGCCGCCCGAGATTTGCCACCTCTTCGAAGCTGGAAGCGGTGAGCGCATCGGGGCCTGAGCCCCGCCAACGCCTCGGAACAGGGGCAAAGACCGGTCCGGACGTCGACGGCGGACCGCATATAACAGGGAGACCACGATGAACCTCAAACCCCTCATGCTCGCCGGCGCGATCGGGCTTGCCGCCACGGCGGCCAGCGCCGAATGCGCCTTTGAAAACGACGTGCCGCTGAAATCGCTTTCGGCCGGTTTCGAAGCCTGGAAGGCCGTGACCGACGCGATGGCCGAATGCGGCAATTTCTCGGCCTCGCTCGATCAGGAGTTTCGCGAGAAACAGCCCGAGGCCTTTGCCGCAGACCCGTCGCTCTATCACATCGGCGGGGTCGCCAATGCGACGCTGATCCCGCTGCTCAACGCCGGATCGGTTCGCCCGCTCGATGATCTGGTGGCAGACTACGGCAGCCAACTGACGCCGAACCAGCTGATCAAGATCGACGGTCAGACCATGGCCGTGGCGATGATGGTCAACGCCCAGCACCTCATGTACCGCGAGGACATCCTGAACGACCTCGGTATCGCGGTGCCGACCACTTATGACGAGGTGCTGGCCGCCGCAGAAGAGATCCGCGCGGCCGGGGTAGTGGACTACCCGCTCGGCGGCACCTTCAAGACCGGCTGGAACCTCGGCGAAGAGTTCATCAACATGTACCTCGGCGAAGGTGGCCAGTTCACCGGCGACGGCAACATGCCGACGATCAACAATGAAAAGGGCGTGCGTGCGCTCGAGGTCATGAAAGCGATGACCGAGTATATGGACCCGGAATACCTGGTGTCGGATTCCACCTATGTCCAGCAGCAGTTCCAGCAGGGCAAGATCGCCATAGCCAACCTCTGGGCCAGCCGCGCCGGCGCGATGGATGACGAAGCCGAGAGCCAGGTGGTGGGCAAGGTCAAGATGGCCGCCGCCCCGATGGGCTCGGAACGCCCGGCCTCGTCGCTGTGGTGGGATGGCATCGTGATCGCCACCAACATCAGCGACGAAGAGGCCGAGGCCGCCTTTCGTGTGGCGATGGAGGGCATGGACGCAGAGACCGTCCAGGCCAACAATGACGCCGCCGTCTGGCTTGTGTCCGGCTACACCCCCGGCCCGCTCGCCATGGGCGCGGCCGCCACCGCAGAAGCCGGCGCCGCACCCTACCCGGCCTCGGGGCCGATGGGCATCATGCACACCGTCCTGGGCAATGGCATCGCCGATTATCTGACCGGTGCCAAGGATGCGGAGACCACGCTGGCCGATATCGAAACGGCCTATGTCACCGCCGCCAAGGAATCCGGGCTGATCGAATAACCACCGCCTGCGGGAGGGCTGCCTGCCCTCCCGCCCCCGCCTCCCCCTCGCTCTCAGGATCATGAGGAAGACCGAGACATGCCTTTCCGGACCTTCGCCATCTTTGTCGGCCCCTCGGTCTTCATGATGCTCCTGTTCATCGCCTTTCCGCTGGTGAGCGTCTTCAGCCAGAGTTTCTATGTCACCCAGCCGATCTACGAGGTGGTGACCTCGGAAACCTGCACCCCCGGCTTCATCGCCCAGACCTGCGTCACCGAAGAGAAATCGGTGCCGGTGCTGGACGAGGACGGCGAGATCGTGACCCGCACCCGTTTTGTCGGGCTCGAGAGCTACCGCAACGTTCTCGAACTCGGCCGCGCCTGGGACGCGCTCAGCCAGGGCAGCTGGCGCGCCTTTCAGGCGATCGATTTCTGGAAGGCCCTTCGCTTTACCCTCAGCTTCACCTTGATCACCCTGCCGCTGGTGATCGGCCTCGGGCTGGCGATCGCGGTGGTCATCAACAATGCCGCACGGGCGATCCGCGGACCGGTGATCTTTGTTTCGCTGCTGCCGTTCATCATCACGCCGGTGATCGGCGCGCTTTCGATCAACTGGCTGTTCCGCGGTGACGGCATCCTGACGGCGGCGCTGGAACATTACACCGGCCGCGACATCGCGATGTTCGCCCAGGCGTGGACCATCGAGATCCTGATGATGTTCTACCGCGTCTGGCACGTGGCGCCCTTTGCTGCCATCGTGCTCTATGCTGGGCTTCAGACGGTCAACCAGGATGCGCTGGAAAGCGCGCTGATCGATGGCGCCACCCGCTGGCAACGGCTGCGCTATGTGGTGATCCCGCATCTGATGCCGCTGATCGTCTTTATCGCCATGATCCACCTGATGGACAGCTACCGGGTGTTCGAAGAGGTGGTGGGCTTTTCCTCCCAGGGCCATGTGATCTCGCTGCAATGGCTTACCTACGATTTCCTGGTGCCCGACCAGGCCGGCAACCGCTCGATCAGCCGCGCCTCGGCCTCGGCCATGCTGACCATGATCGGCATCGTGATCCTGCTGATTGCCCCGCTGCGCCGCACCTGGCGCGACCACAGAGGAGGCCGCTGACATGTCGACCCCACGCGCCCTGCGCCAACCGCTGAGCCTGCGCATCACCTCGGGCGCCTTCCTTGCCCTCTGGTGCCTGATTGCCGCCTTCCCGATCTTCTGGATCACGGTGATGAGCTTCAAAACCCCGGTCGATGCCTTCGACGCCAACCCGCTGAACGTGATCTTCGGCCCCGCGACCCGGGCCCGCGGCCACGGGCTGTCGCTCTTTGACATCGTCATGGGCGGGGCTGTGCTCTGGGTTACCGTCCAGCTTGCCGCCAAGGCGCTGCCCGGCATGGTGCGCAGCTACAGCCCGCAAGGGCGGCAATGGATGGGCTGGGGGATCGGCATGCTGGCGCTGGCGCTGGGCTTTCTCACCGTCTTCTTCGGCCTGCTGCCGCTGCTCTCGGATCTGTTGAACCCGGTGCTTGGTCCGCTGGGCCGCGACGTGCTCGGCCTGACAACCGAGCATTACGAGACCGTCTGGATCGACCGCGGCTTTTCCAACAACTTCAAGAATTCGCTGGTGGTGACGGCGGGTGTGGTCACGGTCTCGCTCACCGTGGGCACACTGGCAGGCTACGGGCTGGCGCGCTCGGGCTCGGTGCTGGCCTTCTGGATCCTGATCATCGCGCTGGTGTTCCGCGCCCTGCCGCATTCGGTGCTGGTGGCGGGTTATCTGCCGGTGTTCATCTCCTCGGCCGAATGGCTCTCGCCGATCCTCGGCGACAACGCCCCGACCCTCTATGGCAAGCCCTGGGCGGTGATCGCGGTGCTGGTGGCGATCAACCAGCCCTTCACCATCTGGATGCTGCGCAGCTTCTTTCAGAACATTCCGGCTGAGCTTGACGAGGCCGCCCGCGTCGACGGTTGCAATCACTTCCAAGCCTTCCGCCGGGTGATCATGCCGGTGATGTGGCCGGGGGTCATCACTACCGGGCTGTTCTCCTTCCTGCTGGCCTACAATGACTTTCTGGTGACCTCGCTGCTGCTCGATGCGCAGAACCAGACCATGGTTCCCGCCATCGCCGGCATGTTCAACCGCGAGACCACCACCACCGACCAGGTTGTCGCCGTCGCCGCCGCGGTCTCGATCACCGCACCGTTGTTCTTCCTTGTCATGGTGTTCCAGCGCCAGATCGTCAGCGGGCTCACCGCCGGGGCGGTGAAAGGATGAGCGCGCAATCCCGTCACGGTGCCCTGGCCCGCCATCCGGCGCTCAACCGGATGCCCCGTGATTTCCTGGAGTCCCTGTCGTTTCGCACCAAAGGCAACGACACATGGACATTTTGAAAGGAGACAGTCGATGAAAGGCACACGACCCGAACAGGCGATCCTGACCCGCGACACCGACATGAGCAAGACCGACGAGACCCGCCGGGTGATCGAAAGCATGGTTGACGGGCTCAATGACCACCGCATCGACGACATTGGCGCATTTTTCGCCGAGGGCTTTCGTTGGATGGGCAATCAGGGCTGCGGCACCAAGCAGGGGCTCAAGGCGTTTCAGGACAATTGGCAGCGGCCGTTTCAGGCGGCGTTTTCCGACAAGGTCTGCATCGACGAGGCGCGGCTTTACATGGGGGAATGGGCGGCCGCCTTCGGCCGTCAGGAGGCGACGCATACGGGTACCTTCCTCGGCATCGCCCCCACCGGCAAGCGGGTGGAGATCCGCTACATGGATTTCTGGAAGGTCGAGGACGGCAAGATCACCGACAATTGGGTGAACGTGGATTTCGCCCATGTCGCCGCGCAGCTCGGTGTCGACCTGTTCAATGGTCAGGGCTGGGAGGCCTATGACCGCGGCGAGCGTGAAGCGCCCCGGCCAGAGACAGAGACAACCGCGTCCCGGGCCTGACCCGGGACCTCACAGACAGCAGGGCCCCGGATCAGCTCCGGGGCGGGAGAGTGACAGATGACCATCGAATATCTCAAACGCGGCAAGCCGGAGGCCGACC